>NZ_VILC01000020.1:0-19637 GCF_009712065.1 Aphanizomenon sp. UHCC 0183
CATTGTGTAATTAATTCTGTCGCACTACTTAGCCGCACAGGCACAGGCCAATTTCGCTCAAAGTTATGTTAAAACACCTCAAAATTGTGTAATTTTTGACATTTATAGCCGTGCCGGTGAAGTAGTATCCGGTAACGGCATTGTCGAAATTGGACAAATAAATCAGATGGATGCAGTAGTGGAAGCACCACAAATAAACTCCAATCAGCCTACCCGGCAGATATGTTTTAAATTCCTCAAAATTCCTCTCTGTTGTCTCTGCGGCTCTGCGTGCAAAAAAAATCCTTAAAACCTCAACTATGAAAACTACTAACTCTACTAAACCTGTAATTTCCATCTGCAATCTTGATCATTACTTCGGATCTGGAAAACTACGAAAACAAGTTTTATTTAATATTAGCTTAACTATAAATGCAGGGGAAATTGTAATCATGACAGGTCCTTCTGGTTCTGGTAAAACCACATTATTAACCTTGGCTGGTGGGTTACGTTCTGCCCAGTTTGGGAGTTTGCAGGTATTAGGTAATGAACTATGTCAAGCCAATGCTAAACAATTAACCCAAGCCCGCAGAAATAACGGTTATATTTTTCAAGCCCATAACTTACACGGTAGCTTAACAGCAATCCAAAACGTCAGGATGGGTTTAGAAGTACAGCCGAGAATGTCAGCAAAAAAAATGTTAATGCTGTCACAGCAAATGTTAGAAGAAGTAGGATTAGGAAATCGTCTCAATTACTATCCAGATAGTTTATCAGGGGGACAAAAACAACGGGTAGCGATCGCTCGCGCCTTAGTCAGTCAACCAAAAATAGTCCTAGCAGATGAACCCACCGCCGCACTAGATAAACAATCAGGACGGGATGTAGTAGAACTAATGCAGAAATTAGCTAAAGAGCATGGCTGTACAATTTTACTCGTCACCCACGATAACCGCATTTTAGATATTGCTGACCGCATTGTTTATATGGAAGACGGTCATCTTGTCCGAGAAAAAAGTGATTCTTTGCAAGATGTAGTGAGTTGAAATACCTGGCGACAAAAGCATCGCCAGGATGATTTTAATGACTGGCTTGTTGAATTAAAATATCTAACTCCTGCTGCATTTTGCTTTTGACTAACTCATAGCACTCGTTCACATAAGTGCGATCGCTTGCAGCTTCTTTTCCATAGCGTGCAAACACAATTGGCGAACAAACCCTAGTATAGATAGTTACAGGCAAAGGAATATTAGGCAGAGGTCCAAAAGCCAATCCCCAAGGTAATCCCAAATAAATGGGAAACACCAAAGGATCAACCCCAAGCAGCCAAGGCATCCCCATTTTATGAAATTGCTGCATAACTTCATACATATCAGCCAAGACAATCAGAGTATCATGTGATCCCCAGGAAATCGCTGGGACAATCGGTACATTCTCCCGCAGTGCCAGCTTAATGAACCCCCTCCGCTCGGCAAAATAAATTTTATCCCGCATCGCATGAGGTCGAAAGACATCCTCAGCACCACCCGGATAAACCAAGACACTAGCGCCAGCCCGCAAAGCCTTGTAAGCCATTTTGGGGTGCGCCCTCACTGCGCCAGCTTTCATCGCCATTTCTGCCGCCGGTGGAAACACATCCCAAACCTTAGGGTGCATCAAACCATAAATCTGTCTTTCGACACTAAAGCGACGCAACCAATCATATAACATCATGGAAGTATCAGGAGAAGCCAGTCCACCATTATGAGAACCGACAACGAGAATTTTGCCATCTGGGACGTTTTCCCAGCCACTGGTTTGGACTCGAAAATAACAATTATATAACAAGCCCAAGATAGGCATCATAGATTCGATGAACCTTGGATCTCGTTGATCCAAAGACCACCCTGTGTTACTGGTTTGAAGATGCTTTAGTTTGAACATCAGGAAATTTTATCAGGATTTATACGGATCAGACAATCCGCTGTTTTGCATTTCCATCCAGCCTAACGCAATCTTCCCATTGTTTTCCGCACTCTAGAATGAGAAAATATTCAGTAGGAACTCAATCTGACAGTTCCCGTCTAAATAAGTAATATGTCAGAATTACTTATTATTTGCTTAATAAATCTAAATTAAACCATATACACAAAGCCAGTTTTACTCCTGACTCGGTGACTCGGTGACTAAAGATATAAACCTTTGAGAGCATAGAAATAACATGAAAACTTTGAGGCTATTTAAAATTGCTTCCGTAGCATTCACAATGGGTTTATTACTGAATCAGTCCAGCTTTGCTGACACCCCAAAAACTGTAATTGGCAGAAATCAAGTTCAAGACCCATTAGTATTAAACGGTACATCTAGAGGAGGTGTAAAAGGTAACTGTGGGAATATTAACACCGCTCCTAATCAAATAATTGAAGTTACAGAGCCATTGCCTTATTTACGATTGACGGTAGAAAGTGAAAGACAGCCAACACTATTGATTTCTGGACCAGGAGGGCGTTTTTGTGTGTTTGCTGATAGTTATAGCGGTGGCAAAGCAGAACTCTCCGGTTACTGGCAGCCAGGCAAATACTTATTGTATGTGGGTTATATAGGTGATTTGTCACAAGACAAGTTCAACTACACCCTTGCCATTTCCCAACAAAAACAAGTATTAAAATAGTACACCTGTACGATTTTCATCGCATCGCCAAAACAACAACTATTGTAGCTTTGTTGATCCTATCCTATCTAGAAATTTAAATTACAAGAGTTTAAGGGATCGTATTTTTGGCAACAAATTGGACTCCTAACATGATATTGGTATTACAGTGACTCAATAAAATCTTTGAGGAGAAATATGTTTAAAAGACTAATTGGTGTTGTTGTTGCTACTATTTTGCTGACATTACAGATGGTTGTCGGTACTGCAACAGCTTTAGAACTGGATGAAACTATCCGTACAGTGCCATTAAATGACAACGGCGATACAGTTGTTCTCAGCTTAAAACAAGTTAAAAAAGGTAAACGACTATTCAATTACGCTTGCGCTCAATGCCATGCCGGTGGAGTTACCAAGACTAACCAAAATGTGGGACTTGAACCAGAAGCCTTAGCAGGGGCTTTACCTAAGCGCAATAATATTGAAGGTTTGGTGGACTATATGAAAAATCCCACTACCTATGATGGTGCAACAGAAATTTCGGAAATTCACCCCAGTTTGAAGAGTGCAAATATTTTCCGAGTCATGCGAAATCTGACCGAAGATGATTTGAAAGCGATCGCCGGACACATTCTCTTAGAACCAAAAGTTGTTGGCACTAAATGGGGTGGCGGTAAAATTTATTACTAAACTATCCTGATTCAGTCATACAAATTGTCAGGGAACAGAAAATAGATTCCCTGACCGGATTTTAGATTTTAAATTTTAGATTTTGGATTGAAGATTCAAAATCCAAAGAGGTCTTAAGAGGATGTTTTAAAAGTGGTATCCCGTAATTTTCATCACATTGTTACCCCCCTTAGTGTCCCCTTATCAAGGAGGGAAACAAGAAAATCCAGTTCCCTCCCCTTTATAAGGGGAGGGTTAGGGAGGGGTAAAACATTTGATACAGCAACCATGACTTTTCAAACACCCTCTAAGCCCGCGAATTTATTCGTGGCATAAATCTAAAATCTAAAATCTAAAATCTAAAATTGTGTGACGGATCAAAAACTAATTTCTAAGCTGTACAGGCATAGCCAAATAGGTCATTTTTAATCCACCCAAAGGCGTGAAAATTACCGGAGTTAAACTTTGATTCAAGTGCATTTGAATTTCTGAAGATGGTAGTTCTTTTAAACCTTCCATCAGATATTTGACATTAAAAGCAATGTCTATATCTTCGCCAGATATTTGTGCTGGCATTGATTCTGTACCACTACCAACATCTTGCGCTTCACAAGATAAAGTAATCTCTTGATTGGCATTATCAATGCTGACTTTGACAATATTATTTTTCTGATCTGCTAACACAGCAATTCGTTCCAAAGTGCTAATAAATTGCTTTCTTTCTAATGTGACTTGGCGTTCAAATTGCCGAGGAATTAATTGCCGATAAGCGGGATATTGCCCTTCTAAAGTGCGGCTGGTTAGGCGTTGATTTTGCCAAGCAAATACTACTTGACCTTGATCAAGATATACGGCTACAGTTTCTTCCGATGTGGAGTTATGTCCTAACATCCGTTGTAGTTCTCGCAATGCTCTTGCTGGTACTGTCACCTCTACCTGTTCGCTACCCTCTACAGGGCGCTCATTTGTAGTTTCCAGCACTGCTAACCGATGTCCGTCGGTGGCAGCAAACTCTAAAGTGTCTTGTTTTAGGGTTAAATGTACGCCTGTGAGGACTTGCTTGGTTTCATCGGAACTGGTAGCAAACAAAGAACCTTTCAATCCTTCAATTAGTGCGGCTGTGGTGAGAGTAATGGCTTCAGCGTTTTCAATTACAGGTAGTTCGGGGAATTCTTCTGCGCCCATTGCTCGGACTTGATAACGTCCGCTTTTAGGTTTGAGAGTAACAATTATACCTTCTCCGGTATTATCTCCTGATTGATCATCCAGGGTGATTTCCCCTTCTGGTAGACGAGAGGTGATATCTACAAGCAGTTTGGCAGGGAGAGCAATTGTCCCCCCTTCTAAGACCTCGGCGCTAAAGCTGCTACGGATACCTAAACTGAGGTCAAAGGCTGTTAAACTAACTTGATTAGTTTTGGCATCTGCTTGTAATAAGATATTGGCAAGAACAGGATGAGTTGGTCTGGACGGGACTGCACGACTGACGAGAGAAAGGTTGCTACTAAGATCACTTTGAGAACAGATTAATTTCATTTTAAATTAAATAATGGGGGAATTGGTAATTGTAATTGGTAATTGGTAAGTAAGTAGGCAGGCAAAGTTAATTATATAAAAGATTTGGATTTAATGTAGGGGTAGCGCCCCCGTGCCTACCCCAGTATTTGGTACAACCACAGGGGGTTTGCCCCTACCGCTTTGTGATCTTAACTGCTTAAAGCCTTGATAAACCGTTGCAAACTCTTAAATACACTGGGTTTTCTGGCGGGTGTAGCGTCCGCAGTGTTTGCCGTTTGTCCCTTGAGAAGAATTGCGTCTAATTCGTCACCGGAAGGTTTTTTCGGGAGTTCAACAATTTTTTGATATTCGTCCTCTATTTCTTGCCATACTTCCCATTGTCCAGGGTAGCAACGGAAAAGGGCAGATTCATCATCTACAGGACGGATGTAGTAACAAGATTCGATGGTACTAATGAAGCGACGACGAGTTTCTCTGGCTGTATAACCGATACCAACTACACTAGAATCTTCGAGTCGTGGTGTTAACATGATTACGGGGCGATCGCCGATTAGTTCACACAGCTTTTCTAATTGTGGCACTTCTACGGAGGTGGGGGCAATAAATAGGAAAATTTCATCCTCTGGCTGAATTTTTGCTTCTAGGGATGCAGCCCTACCAGTACCAATATCGGAAATCTGGAATTGTGTATCTGTCCAATCACGACGGGCTAAAGCAGCCGCACCAGCATCAGCAAAGAAGACTTTGAGACGGGATTCGTATTCAGTAAATTGGGGGAGAAATTGTTCTGCAACCGTCATGAATTTGAGTTCTGGAAATAATAACTCAACTTGAATCCGAGTTATACCATCAGCTAAAGCTGATTTTACCGCTTCACAAGATTGAGCGATCGCATCTTCTAAGGTTTTTGGTAGTTCAGCCATAGTTTATCAAGTCGCTGGGTTAATATCTAATTTTCTACTATATTGATTTAGGTGGTGTAAAAAATCATCCAATCACTAAAAATTCAATCTATTACTAATTTAGGCATTATTGTTGAGTGTTAACTGGCTAGAACTTCAGTTGAATAAAGTGCAAACTACATGAGTCAAGGTTTTTTACAAATTGCTTTAACGCTGTGCATTGTCGTATTTATTACGCCAATGCTAGGGAAATACATAGCCCGTGTTTTTTTGGGAGAGAGGACAATTCTTGATCCTGTGATCAAGCCCCTAGAGGCAATAATTTATATTTTAGGGGGTGTGGGTAAAAAAAATGATATGACGGGTTGGCAGTATATCCGCGCCTTACTATGCAGTAACTTAGTCATGGGTGTGGCGGTTTACGCTCTCCTCTATTATCAGAAATTTCTGCCCTGGAATCCCAATGGACTGGGGCGGATGAGATGGGATTTATTACTACATACCACAATTTCCTTCCTGACCAATACCGACCAACAACACTACGCCACAGAAAATACCTTTAGTTATTTTAGTCAAACATCAGCTTTAGGTTTTTTAATGTTTACCTCAGCGGCTAGTGGTTTGGTAGTGGGAATTGCCTTTATTCGTGGGTTAACAGGGAGAAAACTGGGGAATTTCTATGTAGATTTTACCCAGGCTATCACTAGGATCTTATTGCCTTTATCTATTGTGGGGGCGATCGCTCTCATCATCTCCGGTGTACCTCAAACCCTAGCCAAAACCGCCTTAGTAGAAACCTTAGAAGGGAGAATTCAGTACATAGCCAGAGGTCCAGTAGCCTCCTGGGAAATGATCAAAATGTTAGGAGAAAATGGTGGTGGCTTTTTTGCAGCTAATTCCGCTCATCCTTTTGAAAATCCCAATGGTGCTTCTAACCTAATAGAAATCATTGCCATGCTGGCTATCCCCACCTCCCTAATTTACACCTATGGAGTATTTGCCAACAACCTCAAACAAACCTGGCTATTATTTTCAATGGTGTTTATCATCTTTGTCGTTCTCATTGGCGTTACAGCCACAGGAGAATTACAAGGAAATCCCCTCATTAATAATGCCTTGCGATTAGAATTACCCAACTTAGAAGGCAAAGAAGTCAGATTTGATTGGGCGCAAACCGCACTATGGGCAGTTACAACCACAGCCACCATGTGCGGTGCTGTTAACGGAATGCACGATTCCCTCATGCCCAGTGGCACATTTTCTACCTTATTCAACCTATTTTTACAAATAATTTGGGGAGGACAAGGCATAGGAACAGCTTATCTCTTCATTTATCTGATGCTCACCATTTTTATCACCGGTTTAATGGTAGGGCGCACACCAGAAATTTTTGGGCGCAAAATTGAAAAACGGGAAATTGTCTTGGCTAGTGTAGTGCTATTAATTCACCCCATGATGATTTTAATTCCCAGTTCCATAGCTTTAGCTTATCCTATATCCTTGTCGGGAATTAGTAACCCAAGTTTTCATGGAATTTCCCAAGTAGTTTATGAATACGCCTCAGCCGCAGCCAATAACGGTTCTGGTTTAGAAGGATTAAATGACAGCACATTATGGTGGAACTTAAGTACAACTGTCAGTATTTTCGCAGGACGTTATATACCCATTATTGCCCTACTTCTCTTAGCTGATAGTATGTCTAAAAAACAAGCCAGTCCAGAAAGCCGGGGAACTTTAAAAACTGATTCTCTGCTATTTACCGGAATTACTGCTGGTGTCACCCTAATTTTAGGCATCCTCACATTCTTCCCTGTTCTAGCTTTAGGCCCAATTGCCGAAGGCTTTAAACTCGCCTCTGGTAGTTAGAAACAATGAGGGAATAGGGATGAAGATAATTGTCTTCTTTCTTTCTCCTGACTCGGTGACTCCTAGAAAATTACTTATATATGAACTCAGCAACTACCTCTCATTCTAAAGCTCCCCGTCCCCGTTATCGCCGTAAGAAACACAGAAAAACGCGAGTATCTAATAAAGGACTGTATTTCCGGGCAATAGGAGATGCCTTTATTAAACTGTATCCCCAATATGCCATCAAAAATCCAGTGATGTTTTTAGTATGGATAGGAACAATCATCACTTTCTCTGTCACCATTTACCCTGAATTATTCGGTCTAGTAAGTCAAAAAAATCCCCATCTGTTTAACGGACTATTAACGGGAATTTTATTATTCACCGTTCTATTTAGCAACTTTGCCGAAGCTGTAGCCGAGGGACGAGGTAAAGCCCAAGCCGATACTTTACGTTCAACCCAATCAGCCACCATTGCTAAAACTATCACCGTTGACGGCACAATTACAGAAGTTCCTGCCAACAGCTTAAAACAGGGAGACACTATATATGTAGTCTCAGGCGACGTGATTCCCGCAGATGGTGAAGTAATCATGGGTGTCGCCTCTGTGGATGAATCAGCAATTACAGGCGAATCTGCCCCAGTCCTCAAAGAATCAGGTTCAGACGTTGCCAGTTCAGTTACAGGTGGTACACGCATAATTTCTGATGAACTGATTATTCGTGTTACTGCTGAACCAGGCAAAGGCTTTATTGACCGGATGATTGCTCTGGTCGAAGGAGCAGAACGGACTAAAACCCCTAATGAAATTGCCTTAACAGTATTATTAGCAGTTCTGAGTTTAGTATTTTTATTCGTAGTAGCCACTCTGCCCGCCTTTGCCTACTATGTGAATAGTCCTGTGAGCATTCCTGTTCTCATTGCTCTTTTGGTAGCCCTCATCCCCACAACTATTGGCGGGTTACTGAGTACCATCGGTATTGCGGGTATGGATAGAGTAGCACAATTTAACGTCATTGCCACCTCTGGTAGGGCAATAGAAGCCTGTGGCGATATTAATACTCTGGTACTTGATAAAACTGGAACAATCACCCTTGGCAACCGTTTAGCAGAAGAATTTATCCCCATCAATGGTCATTCAATGGCGGAAATTGCTAACGTGGCTTTGGCGGCTAGTATTTTTGACGATACTCCAGAGGGTAAATCTATTGTCCGACTGGCAGAAAAGTTAGGGGCAAATTTTGATTTAGACCGCAAACAAGCACAGGGGATAGAATTTTCAGCAAAAACCCGCATGAGTGGTACTAATTTACCTGGGGGTAGGGAGGTACGCAAAGGCTCAGTAGGAGCAATTCAAGGCTTTGTTCTCTCCCGTCATGGAAGAGATACACCAGAATTAGATGTTGCATATCAACAAGTTTCTCATCAAGGTGGTACACCTTTAGCTGTTTGTCTTGATAACGAAATTTACGGTGTTATCTATCTCAAAGATATTGTTAAACCAGGTATCCGCGAACGATTTGACCAACTCCGACGCATGGGGGTACGGACTATCATGCTGACGGGAGATAACCGGATTACTGCTTCTGTGATTGCAAAAGAAGCTGGAGTAGATGAATTTATTGCTGAAGCTACGCCAGAAGATAAAATCAGTGTGATTCAACGGGAACAAGCTGAGGGTAAAATAGTAGCTATGACAGGGGATGGAACTAATGATGCTCCCGCTTTGGCACAAGCTAATGTAGGTGTGGCTATGAATACGGGAACGCAAGCAGCTAAGGAAGCGGCTAATATGGTAGATTTAGATTCTGATCCCACCAAATTAATTGATATCGTTAGTATTGGCAAGCAATTGTTAATTACTCGTGGAGCGTTGACGACATTTTCTATCGCTAATGATATTGCTAAATATTTTGCAATTATTCCCGTACTTTTCACGGCTGCTAATTTAGGAAGTTTGAATATTATGAAGTTGAGTAGCGTTAATTCGGCTATTCTTTCAGCGTTGATCTACAATGCTTTAATTATTCCAACTTTGATTCCTCTAGCATTAAAAGGTATTCAGTTTCGACCTTTAACCGCTAATCAACTTCTGCAAAGAAATATTTTAATTTATGGCTTAGGTGGGGTGATTGCTCCATTTATTGCGATTAAATTAATAGATATGATGATTACATTTGTGGGTTTAGCGTAAATATAGCAGATTGCAGATTAATCAAGTCCAGGATCTATATTCACAGCCAGACAGTTTTACTCCTGAGTCGGTGAATTCTGCTGTAATTACGTGAATAGGTAATTGATAATTCTTGCCTTTTACTTCTTGTATATTACCTTTTTCTTTATGAAGATGATACCATTGATTCGATTATCCAAGTTTAAACACCAATTACCAATCACTATTTTTATAGTGATGTGTTTCAGTTTATTTATGACTCCAGTGGTTTATGCTAATACTACTCTCAGTTTAGATAGGGTTTCTACTTGGGCAATGGGGGTTTTAGGGTTTACTACTATAATGTTGGTGGTTTATTTGTTAACAGTCATTTTTCAGCCAGAACGATTTTAATAATTGATAAATCATGGCGATATGTATTTGAATGGGTTACAAAATTTATAGAAAAAGCCATACAGCACTTTTACTTCTACATCCTGACTGGGCGCAGGCCCTGCGCCCCTACTTCGGTGAATCCTCTTATTAAATTCAAGATTAAGTAGGTTGGTGTTGAAAATTGTCGTTATGGCAAGGCAAAAGGCACTCATGCAAGAGGCAAGAGTGAAGAGGGTTTGGGCGATTTTGCATTTCTTTACACAGTTTGGTTTTATTGTGTTCACCTACTTAAATCAAGATTAAATTATGTCTATTTTTAAAGAAACTTTCAAAGCAATTAGAATAACTTTGGTAATTTGGTTATTAACAGCAATTGTCTATCCTCTTTTTATA
This sequence comes from Aphanizomenon sp. UHCC 0183, assembly GCF_009712065.1. NCBI lineage: Bacteria > Bacillati > Cyanobacteriota > Cyanophyceae > Nostocales > Aphanizomenonaceae > Aphanizomenon > Aphanizomenon sp. UHCC 0183. The sequence continues at coordinate 10,488 of NZ_VILC01000020.1, forward strand.
TTGCTAGTCGGTCAGTCTTTTTTCCCGATTTCAGCTAATGGTAGTATGATTTTAAATATCAATAATCAACCTATTGGTTCGACTTTAATTGGTCAAGGATTTACATCTGATCGTTATTTTCATGGTCGTCCCAGCGCTGTTAGATATAGTCAAGGTAAAAAAGCTCAACCGACTGGTATTTCTGGAGGTAGTAATCTCGCTCCCACTAATCCAGAACTTAAAGAACGTATTCTCAAGCAGGTGGAAGAATTACAGAATCAGGATAAACAACCTGTGGGTGATTTGATTTATACGTCAGGGTCTGGTTTAGACCCACATATTTCTTTAAAAGCAGCACGACAACAAATAGAGAGAGTGGCACAGGCACGGGGTATTCAGGAAGATGATATTATTCCGTTGATTAATAAGTATTTTGATGGCAGGTTTTTAGGAATTTTTGGTGAACCAGCGGTAAATATTTTACGTTTAAATTATGCTTTGGATTTACAAGATATTAATCGTCAGCAAAATTAGTTAAGGGTTGTTTGAAAGTTTGAAAGGTGGTATGCCGTAATTTTCATCACATTGTTACCCCCTTTCCCCTTGTAAAGGGCTTGTAAAGGGGGGTAACAATAAAAATCTAGTACAAAACGGCGTAAATAAACCAACCATTCTAAATCCTCCAAAAGCCTATACTGTCTTCATTTTGACTTTTGACTTTTGACTTTTGACTTCCGCCTTGCGGTACTAGTTCCCTCCCCTTTATAAGGGGAGGGTTAGGGAGGGGTAAAATATTTAATACAGCAATCATGACTTTTTAAACACCCTCTTAGGGGTTGCTGATAATGAAGCGTGGTATAAAATGTAGGGGCGCAGGGCTTGCGCCCATTCAGGAGGTAGCAGGAAGGAACAATCATCATAGGTTGTATGGTCAAGCCTTACATAACAAGGGATTTTTAAATTCAAGCATAGTAGAAGTATTGTTTTGACATGGGTAATAGGATCAATTACACTACGATCGCAAATTCATAAAAGTATTTGAGTCAATGCAACCGACTCGTGTGATTGGTTTAATGAGTGGTACGTCTGTAGATGGGATAGATACCGCTTTAGTAGAAATTTCTGGTGGAGATTTGGATCTGAAGGTGGAATTACTAGCAGGGGAAACCTATCCCTACTCCCCTCAACTCAGAGAACACATTCTAGGGCTTGGGGCTGGTACTGCGATGTCAATGGCAGATGTAGCCGCAATAGATGATGCGATCGCTCATAATTTTGCCCAAGCTGCTCAACATATTCAAATTGGTCATTACAGAGCCACTCTCATCGGTTCTCATGGTCAAACTGTTTACCATCGTCCACCCCAAGGACTAGAAGAACTGGGTTATAGCTGCCAACTGGGACGGGGCGCGATGATTGCCCATTTAACAGGTATTACTACTGTCAGTAATTTCCGAATAGCAGATATAGCTGCTTATGGTCATGGTGCGCCCCTTGTTCCTAAAGTAGATGCCTATTTACTCAGTCATCCCCAGGAAGAACGTTGTATTCAAAATATTGGGGGTATTGGTAATGTTACGTATCTTCCCGCCCGTAGTGATGATTGGTTGTCGCAAATTCGCGGCTGGGATACAGGTCCGGGTAATAGTTTATTGGATCTAGCCGTCCAGCATTTTACAAGTGGCACTAAAAGCTATGATAATAATGGTGATTGGGCAGCCAGTGGTACACCCTGTTACCCCTTGGTGGAACAATGGCTAAGTCACGAATATTTCCATTTACCACCACCTAAATCTACTGGACGGGAGTTATTTGGGATTACCTACTTGCATGATTGTTTACAGGATGCCCAACCCTACCAACTTAATTCCGCAGATTTTTTAGCAACTATCACAGAATTAACGGCAGTTTCTATTGTCCATAGTTATGATAATTTTCTCCCCAGAAGACCACATAAGGTAATATTATGTGGTGGTGGCAGTCGTAATAGTTACTTGAAAAATCGCTTACAGTTGCTGTTAGGGAATGTTCCAGTGTCAACTACAGATGAGTTTGGCTTAAGTGCTGCATTTAAAGAAGCGATCGCTTTTGCGGTTTTAGCATACTGGCGAAACATCAATATTCCTGGTAACTTACCCGCAGTCACAGGAGCATATCAAGAGATGCTTTTAGGAGAAATTCACGATAATTATCGCTAATTTAGTCTCTTGTCTCTCAAAATACTATGTTAGCAAGTATTTCTAAACTTCGACTGTGCTGGATTAAAACAAGGGATTTAGCAGGTGGGACATACTTTTTTATTAGAACCAGGACGGTGGGTGATCCAAGGTAGTTGGTTGGAGCGCAATAGTCAACCAATTCCCTTGAAAGGTTTAACATTAGTGGTTTGGAATCGAGATAATTGGTTCTCTATGGCTACAAAATTAATCTTTCCTAACAGCGATCGCCCAGAAATTTCTTTCCAGTATAAAGGACGACTTCATGAAGGAGATCGGCAGTATACTTTTCTGCTTCAACATAATTACCTCGGACAAATAGAAGGTGAAGGCTGGATTTGTCCAAATACAATTGTTCAGCGTTATTGGGTACTCGGAGATAGCTCCACTGACCTTCGCCACCGTCAGAGACAGAGTGGTTTTGAAACCCTACATCGAATTAATGATAATCAATATTATCTAACTAGTGGCATTCTTGTTGGTCATTTTTTAGATAGCACAATGGAAGCTAGTCTAGAACGCCAACCATATTAGTTGTACTCAGTCAGGAGTCAGGAGTCATTTGTGCGGAAAAACGATATAGTTATACTTCAAAATTCCCATCTCTAATTCTCATAAATAAGGCTCTTGCGTCTCTTTTATGGTGATTGAGGATTGGTGATAACAAAACCCTTACGGGACAAGGGTTATAAACAATTATTTCCATATTTTCAATGAAATGCCTACACAATAGGGCTTTCAATGATTTTGAACCGGGTTTTCCATAAAAATAACCGAAGAACCATAAATAATTTTACTAACTAGTAAATGTCCTAATCCAAATCCAGCATTTTTACGTAAGTATACAAGTAGGACTGAAAAGCTTGCGACCTATTATTTTTGACTTTTGACTTTTGACTTTTGACTTCCGCCCTGCGGTACTATCCCCTGAACTGTTAAACATTGGAGTCGAATTTTCTATGTCAGACCCCAACATTGGTCGCTTACTCGGAAACCGTTACCAACTACAAGAGCTAATTGGCTTTGGCGCAATGGGACGAGTTTATCGTGCTAAGGATACGTTGCTGGGAGGTGTCCCTGTTGCAGTCAAGTTTCTAACTTTATCAATGCAAAACGAAAGGATGCCTTGGCAAGAACGATTTGAGCGAGAAGCTAAAACTTGCGCCTTACTCGGTCAAAAAAGCATCCATATCGTCCGAGTCATGGACTATGGGGTAGATGAAATATACTACGTTATGGAATATCTACAGGGACAAACATTAGGTCAGATCATTCGCAAAAAACACCTAAGTTTACCAAGATTTCTCAGAATAGCCAAGCAAATCGGTTTAGGACTACAGTGCGCTCATGATGGTATTCCTGTAGATGGAAAAATTTGTCCAATCATCCATCGTGATATTAAACCGGGCAATATCATGGTGATTCAAGATCCCAGTTTTGGAGAATTAGTCAAAGTTTTAGACTTTGGTATTGCTAAATTACTCATGTCTGATAGTGACCATACCAAGTTTTATTTAGGAACTTTGGCTTATTCTTCTCCTGAACAAATTGAAGGTAAAGAACTAGATAGTCGTTCTGATATCTACAGTTTTGGGATCATGATGTTTGAAATGCTGACTGGTAAAATTCCTGTGGTGGCATCAACCAACACTTTTGGATCATGGTATAAAGCGCACACTTTTGAAAAACCCTGTTCCTTTGCGGAAATTTCTCCTAATTTGCACCTACCCAACCAATTAGAAGATGTAATTATGAATTGTTTATGCAAAAAACCTAGTGAACGTCCCCAAAGTATCAATGAAATTATTAATATTCTTACTACTGTAGAACAGCAAAAGGACACGCATAATACCACTAAAGATAATCCTGTTATTAATAATACTCATTTCATTAAAGATACTTCGGTTATTAATAATACTCTTATATATCAAGATGCTCAAGAAATTATTAACCCCAACTTCCCTGTAGTTCCTGCACCAGCAGAGACAATAAAAACCAATCTGCTGGCAATTCCCATTACCAATCACAATACACAAGTCGAACTACGGAGATATTCAGTTGATCATGACATCACGCAGTTAGTTACTTGGCCACACAATAAACCAATTGCCAATATTGTTTTTATTCAACCCATTTACCACGATAAAACTTTGTTACCAGCGTTATGGGTGATGCTACCCCAAGAAGAAATTCAAAAACGCTTAGTTTGTACTCGCTACAATCAATTTCTATTTATTTCTTCTCCTCATCCGGTCATGTTGTGGATTACAGTTATTTATACTCGTGAACATGGGGCTAAATGGTTGTCTTATTATTTGGATCTCAAAACTAATTCTGGTCAAGAAATCACGGGGTTACTACAGAATACTGGGCAATATCGTTTATTATTCTTTACTAAAGAAACTCCTCATCCTTGCACACATATATTACAATCAAATATTGCTGCGGCTCAAAGAGAAAGATTGCAAGAGTGGCTTGTTTCCAGTCAAGGTTTAACCTCATCAACAGATGGTCAAATTAGTAAAAATCTATTGAAAAAGGAATATGAAAAAATTAAACCTAAAATATTAGCTAAGTTAGAAACAATTGATACTGATTCTTCATTCGATATTTCTGGTTGATCTTTTCAGGTCAGGAGTCAGGAGTCAGGAGGCAGGAGTCAGGAGTCAGGAGTTCAGGAGTTCAGGAGTCAGGAGTCAGGAGTCAGGAGTCAGGAGTCAGGATGAAGAATTAGAAAATGAAGAATTAGAAAATGAAGAATTAAAAAATAAAGAATTAATTGGAGGATAAATCACAATACTGTAGTAGTAATCGAAGTTAACGCCCCAACATCCCCAGCTTTTTTCCTGTCTGGAAACGAGCAAGAGAAGGAGGTCGCCCACTGCGATACAGGAGACGTTACTCATTAGTAACCCTATGCCATATTGGGATCTGATTCTAGACCCCATTGGTGTTTGAGCATTTCTTGATAAGTTGCTTCACGAACGACCATTTGCTCATACAGTTTGACCAAAAAATCTTGAGCTTGTTCGTGGCTCATGTGTTGGACTTGTGTGGCAAAAGAGCGAATGCTAAATTGCTGTTCCAAAGATAGTTCAGTTCGTTGATTCATAAAACCTCGCGTTAGGTGGGAAACTCAGTGTCTTCAAACCTGAGAGGGAAACGACTTGTGCGGTTTTAACCGCCTTGAATTGAATATTTTTTCATTACCGCCTTGGAGTTAGGAAATTCGGGGTACCTTTGTGATGTACTTTCAACGGGACAATTACCGATTCAAATTCTCCAACTCTGTACGCATAATGTTTTGCTCACTCATAGCCTCCCATTTCTGGGGTAATGTTAGCTAGATGCCTCCGGCACGCTGGCGCGAACGACCAGTTATAAAAGCTTTTTAGACTTGCAACACTGTTTCAGTGACCCTAAAACTGTTTAATTGCAAATGACAGAGCAGGGAACTAGTGAAGCAGCGCGGTCTTGGGGGTTTCCCCCATGAGCGACTGCTGAACCCCGAAGGGGCTACGCATTCGGTGGGTGTCGTGACTCAAATAACGGCTACCCTTCGACTCCCTTCGACTTCGCTACCTCGACTTCGCTCGGCACAAGTCAGGGCAAGACGCTCAGGGTGGTATGGTCAGTACGGCTTGCTTGATTACTCTTGCAAGCTCAGTCCGTTTAGGGCTGGGTTACTGACAATGAACTCCAAAACAAACAAGGTGTAAAATCGAAATTGATCACAGAATTGAAAAGTTGGAGGTCGGGAATTTTCTGGTAAAACAGGCTGTTGCTTGTTATTTAAATTCCTTAGTTCCTTTATTTGTAATCTGTTGAATTACATAAAAGTCCGAAGAGGTAATCCTTGGGCTAGATTTTGCCTGACATTTGTTTCTCTATATTAAGAAAGATAACAAGTCTTTGACAATTTGCCCATCTTTTTGAATTTATTTTTCTGAGGTATGTACTGGTATTGAATCTATTGATACAAGAATCAACTCCGCAGAGAGCGGATTTGTGCAAGTTGGATGGTTTGATTTTGGTGGAAATTCTTTAAATTACAGTAGTTATGGGTTGGTTGCTATTTAGAGGTTATTGGTGAGAAATCAGGACACAGGCAAGTTTTATGCTTGGCACTGATTTTGATTCTCTGATGTCTTAACCGCTTATTTGCTATCTATTTAAGACATACTACAAGGTGCAATATGTCAATTGTGGAAATTATAGAAATTTAAGCTCCTGTGGTAATTTTTGGAGATTAAAAATATTTTTATCAAATTGTTAATATAAAAAATGCTCAATTTGAACAAATTGTTAAGTATATTTACTTTTTTAGTTAGGCAAGGGGGAAGGGTTCATCTCATTCCCAGTCTCTGACTGGGAATGCTATCACAGAGGCTCTGCCTAAATCTATTGTTGAAGGCAGAGCCTTCTGGAATTCATTCCCATACAGAGTATGGGAACGAGAGGAGACTGGAAAATTAGGCTTTTACGGACACAAGGACAACGGTAATATTATCGTGTCCACCTTGTTCTTTGGCGGCTTCAACTAGTGTGTGAGCAGCTTGTTCTAAATTGGGTGCGTCGTTGATGTATTTAAAGATTTTCTGATCTATGAGTTCTTCTGTGAGTCCATCACTACAGAGGAGTAGGCGATCGCCATTTTCCAAAGTTAGTTGCTGAATATCAATGTGGTTGAGGTCTTCTCTGCCTAAACAACTGGATAAAACATGACGATAGGGATGAACCCTAGCTTCATCAAGAGTAATATCACCGATTTTCAGGGCTTTGGCAATCCAGGTATGGTCTTCTGTAATTTGTTCTAATTGTGATTCTCGCAGACGGTAAAGACGGGAATCACCAACATGACCGCATACAGGTAATTCATCTGGACGGATAACTACTACTACGGCTGTAGTTCCCATATCAGCACGTTCAGGATGATTTTGCTGATCTTGAACTATGGCTTTATTTGCAGTGGATAAAGCTTGTTCTAGGAGTTTTGAGGAAGATTCGGGGGATTGCCAATTTTGCTCTAGATATGCACAAATTTCGGCAGTAGCGATGCGACTAGCCTCTTCTCCTCCTGCATGACCACCCATACCGTCAGCAACTATAAAAAATCGCCCTGTGGGATCAATATAGTAGGAATCTTGATTATAAGCACGAATAAGCCCCGGATCTGTACAACCGGTAGATTCAAGTTTCATAGATTTTTCGTGAACAATTAATTAATACATCCGATCATAACGGTCGAGGCGTAAAAGCAAGCGAATCAGCATGAATGAAACTGATGCGGCAATTAAACCAATAAAGCTTGCTAACCAGACATAATGGCTAACTAGGAGAATTGTGCCGGCAATTGTAAAACCACTGATAATAAGAGCATAACTTATTGCCAGTTGTATATTACTCTGTCGCCGGATCAGGCGTTCAGTTTCGACGGAGCGAACTCGCAGACGGATATCCCCACGTTCTATTTTATCTAGGGTATCTTCTAATCTTCGTGGTAATCCTAAAGCAGTGCTACTAACTTGGACTGCTTGACGACTTAATTCATTCAAGAAACTATTCCCCTCAGAACTACTGTTATCTGTCATAAGCTGCATTGCATAAGGCTGGGCAACTTCCATAAAGTTAAATTCTGGATCTAGACCTTTACCAACGCCTTCGAGGGTGGAAAAGGCACGCATGACGAAGGTAAAAGTTGCTGGAAATCTAAATGGTTGATCATAAGCGAGTTCATACAAGTCTTCACTGATGGCTGCCACTGATTGATTTTCAAAGGGCTTATCCATGAAGTTATCCAGCATAAATTGGACTGAACGACGGACTGGTCCCATGTCATCAACTGGGGCAAGCGCTCCCAAATCAACTAGAGATTTTACCACGCGATCGCCATCTTTTTGGGCGATGCCAAATAAGGTTTCCATTAATCCTTCGCGGACATTGGATTTAATTGTTCCCATCATCCCGAAGTCGTAGAAAATCAAAGCCCCGTCGGGACTAACTGCCAGATTACCGGGGTGGGGGTCAGCGTGGAAGAAGCCATTGTTGAGAAGTTGATGGAGATAGGCTTGTGCGCCATAGCGAGCGATCGCTTTTCTATCTACACCCGCAGCATCTAAAGCATCATACTGACTAACTTTAATCCCCGGCACGTACTCCAAAGTAATTACTCTAGAAGTAGCATAACGCCAATAAACTCTCGGTACTTTTACCCAATTATAAGGGCGGAAATTCCGGCGGAAAGTATCGGCATTGCGTCCTTCATTCAGATAATCAATTTCTTCCCAGAGAATGCGACAACATTCTTCATATATACCCATCCAATCTCTGCCGCGTCCCCATTTGGGATGATTTTGAAAATAGCGGGCAATACCTTTAAGAATGCCTAAATCAATTTCAAACAGCTTTTTGAGTCCTGGACGTTGGACTTTGACAACTACGGACTCACCAGTATACAAGGTGGCCTTGTGGACTTGACCCAAACTAGCAGCAGCGAGGGGAACAGGTTCAAAATCTTGGAAAAGTGTGGGAACAGTCTTACCTAATTCCTGCTCAATAATTCCTTCTACCTGTTCATAACTAAATGCTGGGACTCTATCTTGTAACTTAGATAATTCCTCCACATATTCAGCAGAGAAAATATCCGCACGAGTTGAAAACAATTGTCCAATCTTAATAAAAGTCGGACCCAAATCTAAAAACGTGGTTCTAATCCAGATTGCTTGGGCTTTGCGTCTAGCTGCTTGCTTAGATTCTGTTACACCACCGGAGTAACTCCAAGCTTTGTTATAGCGCCAAATTTTGAACATCAAGGTCAAGACAAAAGACCAAATATCCACAAAGCGGCGTTTGCTAGAGTATTCTTCCCGATTCCAACGGTATGCTTTGTCTGAGTAACCTTGTTCCATATTTTTCTTATACCGTCGGGTTGTTACGGAGGGAGGTAGGGGAGGTA
>NZ_VILC01000020.1:19726-22179 GCF_009712065.1 Aphanizomenon sp. UHCC 0183
GGAGGTAGGGGAGAATATTTTTTCACATTACCAATTACCCATTACTATTCCTATTACCCATTACCCATTACCCATTACCAATTACCAATTACCAATTACCAATTACCAATTACCCATTACCCATTACCCATTACCCATTACCCATTACCCATTACCTATTTTGCAGCATTACGATGCTTCTGCAATTCACTTCTTAATAGGGCAATTTCTGCCCTTAATTCGTCAATTTCGGTCTGTAAGTCTACTGAATCTCCCCCAGATGAACTATTACCTGTAGTTGTTCCAGTTGCAGACGATTCTGCCGCTCGATTAGCTCGTGCCATCACTTCTTCTGTAAACTGGCGTAGTTGCTCTTTAGTTTCAGCATCCAATTTGCCTAATTCACTCAAAGCATCAGTCAAGGCGACTTCTACACGCTCATTAATCACTTCAGCTACTGCTCTGCCTACGAAAAAGGCCTGCACAAGGGGATTACTCATAAATTTTTGTAAAGTTGCTCCGCAAAAAGAATTATAACCTGTATATAGCCCGTAATGCTTCTATCTGAAAGTTTTCTGAGTTGGTGAAATGCAACCACTCTAGATAGGTATCTCTCGTCAGAGTAAACCCAAAAGGGTCAAGGCACAAATAAATGGACTTATTCAGAGTATCGTTTAAATAGATGAAAACTGCTGTAACATAAGAAATATTTACGTCTTAACAGGAAATAGTAAAAATGCTGGCAAGTTACATTGATAAAGCAATGGAATTAGCAGTTTATGAAATTATTGAAGATGATGGTACTTATTGGGGTGAAATTCCAGGTTTGCAGGGAGTATGGGCAAATTATAAAACATTAGAAGGTTGTCGGCGTGAATTGAGAGAAGCTCTAAGTGATTGGTTGGCTTTACGTTTACGTTTAGGGTTAAATATTTCTTTGATTGAGAATATTAACTTAAATCAAATTACAGAGCCAGTATAAGAACCTAAAAATACAAATATACTTAAATGTTGTGGTGCAGCTATGTCTAGACTCCTGGTAACTCAATATCAAGCCGAAGTCGAAAAAATCATTCAATATGGTGGTTCTCACAAAGAAACTTCTATTCGTGTCGCTTTCCAAAATCTCCTCAATGAATATTGCAAACCGAGAGATTTTTTACTGATTCCTGAATTAGATTATAGATTACCAAATGGTAAACTTGTTTATCCTGATGGCACAATAAAAGATGCTTTGCGGTTAGATTGGGGTTATTGGGAAAGTAAGGATCAATATGATAAATTAGATGAAGAAATTGCCAAGAAATTAAATAAAGGTTATCCCGATAGTAATATTTTATTTGAAGATTCCCAAACTGCGGTTTTAATTCAATCTAGCACAGAAACCATGCGTGTATCCATGGGCGATGCTGACGCAGTAGATGGAATTATTACCAGTTTTATTAATTATGTGCGTCTTGAAGTTAAGGATTTTCGGGAAGCGATAGAAATTTTTAAGCAAGATTTACCCACTTTACTAAATTCTCTCAGAGATTTGATAGATTGTCAAGGGGAAAATAACACATCTTTTCAAACTGCGCGAGATAAGTTTTGGGGAATTTGCAAAGAATAAATTAACCCGGAAATCAGTTTATTTGATATTCGGGAAATGATGATTCAGCATATTTTGACGGAAGATATTTTTATCAATATATTTAGGGACTTCCAAATAAAAAAATACTCAACCACCTAACGCAAAAATCTCTCAAACCCTTATTCCTCTGTGTCCTCTGCGCCTCTGTGGTTCGTTAATCAGGATAATTTATTTCTTGGAAGTCCCTTAATGAATCGCAAGTTCACAGAGAAAATAATATTGCGGGAGAATTACAAGGGGTAATCTCTACCTTTTTTACCGGAAGCGTGAAGAAAAATACTTTGGGAACGATTGAAAGATATTATGCAGTAATTAGACGAACTGCGGCTAATATTTATAATCATCAAGAAAAACAGAAGTTTCTCAAAGCCTTATATGAGAATTTCTACAAAGCATATAATCCGAAAGCTGCGGATAGATTAGGTATTGTTTATACTCCTAATGAAATTGTCCGGTTTATGATTGAAAGTACAGATTTTTTAGTTCATAAACATTTTGGGAAGTTGTTAGCAGATAAAGATGTGGAAATTTTAGATCCTGCGACGGGTACGGGGACTTTTATTACTGAGTTGATTGATTATTTACCAAAGCAGAGTTTACAGCACAAATATAAACATGAAATTCATTGTAATGAGGTGGCTATTTTACCTTATTACATTGCAAATTTGAATATTGAATACACCTATAAACAGAAAATGGGGGTGTATGAGGAGTTTGAAAACATTTGTTTTGTGGATACTTTGGATAACACTTCTTTTGCGGGTAAGCAATTGGATTTGTTTGCTATGAGTGTGGAGAATACCGCCAGAATCAAAAGACAGAATGATAGAACTATTTCTGT
>NZ_VILC01000020.1:22588-24290 GCF_009712065.1 Aphanizomenon sp. UHCC 0183
GTTCAGGATGTTCAGGATTAATGAATATCACATCCTGTTAATCTTTTAATCCTGTAAATCCTGATTCAGACAATTAATGCTATAATCAACAAATAACGACTTGGTGTCATATTATGATGATTACTCAAGAATTAGAACTTAAAGAAAACATCTCTCAAGATGTGATTTTTCCCCCCAGTGATTTATATAGTGATGAACCTCCGGTGGAAACAGAACTACATTTAAGACAAATAATTCTCCTTTTCAAATGTCTAGAATGGTTGTGGAAAGATAGATATGATTTCTACGCTGCGGGAAATCTCACCATTTACTATAGTCCTAATCAGAAAAAATCAGAATATTTCCGAGGTCCTGATTTCTTTGTTGTGCTGGGAACAGAACGCAAAACTCGGAAAAGTTGGGTAGTTTGGAATGAAGACGGTAAATATCCCAATGTAATTTTAGAGATTCTTTCACCAACTACAGTTAATACAGATAAAGAATATAAAAAAGAACTTTATCAGAATACTTTCCGCACCCCGGATTATTTTTGGTTTGATCCTTATACACTAGAATTTGCAGGTTTTCATTTATTAGATGGAAAATATCAACCTCTAGAAGCAAATGAAAAAGGACATTTATGGAGTGAACAATTAAATTTATATTTGGGAATTCATGAGGGATTATTGCGCTATTTCACACCAGAAGGAAAGTTAGTTTTTACCCCTGAAGAAACCGCAGAACGTTTAGCAGCAAAGTTGCGGGAATTAAATATAGATCCTGATAAAATTTAATCTACAATCAAATGTAGGTTGGGTTAAGCGATAGCGAAGCGCTCCGCAGGAATCGCGCAACCCAACAAATGTTTTAATAATATGTTTTAATAATATGATGTTGGGTTTCGTTCCGATTGCTCCGCGTTCACGCAGTGTCCCGCAGGGATACGTTTACGTTCCACAACCCAACCTACGGAACTAAACTCTGTTTTTGTAGCAAAAATTAATTATAACTATGCCCTACAGTGATTTTACACTAAAAAAAGTCCGTCAGGATTTAGCGATCGCCATCCATGAAGGAGGACGGTTTTTTCCAGATGTGCCTGCTGTAAAACTTGATGATTTGCTACGTCAAGAACTAGAAGAAGGTTTACCATTGGTACTTGCACGAGGTAGTGAAAAAGCTCGTTCTGAATGGATTATTAGCCCTGTATTAACAGCAGTTCGACGATTATTAGATCGTCAAATTAGCCTCTTTTCTGGAGAAGATTTTACCGTTGATCCTAGTATTGGACTCAATGGTATTTGTGACTTTCTGATTAGTAAATCACTAAGCCAATTAGAAATTCAAGCTCCAGTAGTTATAATTATAGAAGCAAAAAAAGAAAATCTTAATGGTGGTTTAGGTCAGTGTATTGCAGAAATGGTAGCTGCCCAAAAATTTAATGCTGCTAATAATGTCAACATTCCCATAATTTTCGGTTCTGTCACCAGTGGAACTACTTGGAAATTTTTAAAACTGGAGGCTAATTCAGTCACTATTGATATTACTGAATATCCATTGCCACCTGTTGAGCCAATTTTATCATTTCTAACGTGGATGTTATCAGTAAATTAATATTGTTTTTAAATTCTGTAAATCCTGATATAGCTACGCTATCAGACAATAAGTAGGTTGGCGTTAAAAATTGTCGTTATGACAAGGGAACAGGGAACAGGGAACAGGG
>NZ_VILC01000020.1:24383-68220 GCF_009712065.1 Aphanizomenon sp. UHCC 0183
AACAGGGAACAGGGAACAGGTTTTGGACAACTTTACTTTTCGTTACATATTTCGGTTTTTTTTCCGTTCACCTATTTAATATGATGTTGGGTAACATACGTCAACCAAACCTACTGGAAATTTACACCTTCATAAATATCACTGAAGGGAATTTGAAAATCTATTGATTTTAAAGACAATATATCATTTACTGATTCATATTCAGTTAATACCCATTGTCCTTCGGCATTTTTGGCAAATTGTTCAATAAAACATTCATATTGGTTAATCATAATATATTCTTTTAATTCAGGAAGAGAACGATAAAATCTAAATTTGTCGGTTTTATCATAATTTATAGTTGATTTAGATAACACTTCGACAATCATTAACGGATTTGTTACTTGAGTAGTTCCAGTTCCTTGATATATTGGTTCTCCTTGAATTACCATAATATCTGGATAAGTATAGATTTGATAACGTTGTAGCCATAATTTAACATCACCCATATAAATCTTGTAATTTTGATTCCGCATTTTTAATTTAAAATGTAGATAAAAATTACCTGAAATTTCATTATGATTTGTAGTTCCACCATTCATAGGTATAATTTCCCCATCTATATATTCGTTTTTAAATTCTGATTTTTCTTCTAGTTCTAAATATTCTTCTGGAGTGTAATATTTGCTGGATGTTTGAATTTGCATATCAACCTCATATTTTTAATATCAATTACCCAGGATAATGCTTGGCTAAAAATTCTTGTGCTTCTGCTTTATCCCTAATTATACCATCTACAGTTGCAGTCAATAAATCATCAAGCATTTGCTTATATTGGGGACTAGGTTTATAACCCAATTGTTTTAAATCATTCCCATTTAACAGCGGTTGAATATTTCCCCAGGTTGTTAAATATTGCCAAATCCGTCTTCTGATTTTGCGGGAACTTTGTAAAGCAATTAAGATTAAAGTTTGCAAATCATATTTTCTGAGTAAATAGAGAGTTTGACTAGGTTTTTCAAAAGTTGGTAATAACGTAATTACCTCAGATTCCACTGAAAATAATTTCTCTAATCTAATAATACTATCATCAGTTAATTGCAGATTTTTAGCGACTTTCCCTCGATATTCCGGTTGTAAATAGGCAATTAATACTTCTAGACGCATTTGCCAATTTATTAAAGTTTGTTTTTTGTCAAATTTTCTTAAACAGTGTTTTAATAAATTTAATTGTCGAGAAAGTTCCACATCTAATTTTAAAGTAGGATGAATACATTGTAAAGCCCCCAAATTATCCAATAATTCTAAAGCTGATTGCCAATAATCTGCTGCTAATATATATTTTAATTCAGTTTTTAGTCGAGTTTGCAAAGCCGGAGTTTTACTATTTTCTTGACTAGTGCGATTATAAACTCCGCTATTTATGGCATAACGAATATAGGCTTCTGTTTGTGGTTCTAGGGAAAATCCAAACCGCACCGCAAACCGCACTCCGCGATAAATCCGAGTCGGATCTTCAATAAAACTATTAGGGTGTAAAATCCGAACTTGCTGATTTTGTAAGTCTATAAAACCACCAAAGAAATCTAATAATTCACCAGCACGGGGAGAAGTTAACCGCAAGGCCATTGCATTAATTGTAAAATCTCGCCGATATAAATCTTGCCGAATGGAACTAGCTTCAACTTCTGGATTTGCTGCTGGATAAGGATAAAACTCCGTTCTTGCTGTGGCAATATCTACCCATAATGAGTCTAATACTAAATCTTTATGCCATAATAAAGCCGCAGTTTGAAAAGCACCATGAATTTCTAATCGTGCATTTGGATAAATTTGCTGTAAGGCTTTAGCTAATTCTACCCCTGCACCAACGTCTGCGGTTTTATGAAAACCATCAACGACTAAATCAATATCATTAATCATCAAACTGCGATTCTCTGCTTTTGATAATAGTAAATCTCGGACTGCACCACCCACTAAATAAAGATGCCAACCACGTTTTTCTGCTTCTTGGGATGCGGTACTGAGTAATCGCCAAAGCTGAGGAGTGAGACGTTTTTTTAATTCAGTATTGAGTCCTAAATTTCGAGAATAATTATCAGTTGTTAATTCTATATTTTGAATCGTTAGTTGGTGTAATTCTCTTAAAATATCGGTGCGGGTGACAATACCAACTAATTGCCCATGATCTAATACTGGTAATCTACCAATATCATAAGTCACCATTAAAGACTCAATTTCTGGTAAAGAAGTATCAGGGGTAATTGTCTTTAAATTACTTGTCATATAACCTTTAACTGGTGCATGACTAAACCCATGATGTAAAGCAATATCTAAATCCCGTCGGGAAATAATTCCAATTAATAAATCTTGGCTATTCACTACAGATAAACCTGAATGTCCATAACGTAATAAAATCCGCTGGGCTTCGGCTATAGTAGTATCAGGGCGAATTGTCCGCACTGGAGAAGACATCAAATCTCTAGCTGTGGGAGGATGGGGAATTTGGGCTTTTAAACCATCTAATAATTGTTGTAAAATTGGTTGGGAATCTGTAGTGCGAAGATTAAAAGATGCGGCTTGGGAATGTCCACCACCACCATGAGGTTGAAATAAGGAATTAAGATTTGTTTGGGGAATTTGCGTTCTGCCAATTACTGTTAAGCGCCAATCATTTTCACCTAAAGCATATTCATTTGCTAACAGTACAGCATCGGTTTCTGTTAAATCAATAATTTCCGAAGCTAAACCTGATAAACCGGGGACAAAACCATCGGTTTTTAGTGTCACCCAAGCTATGGTATATCCCCGCAAACAAAGATATTGTAAATTCTCTAAAGCTGCACTTAATAATTGTTGTAATTGTGGTGATAAACCAGGATCACGATAAGTAGAAATAACTGATAAATTTGCCCCTTGCTGCATTAGCCAAGCCAACGCTAAAGCATCTCTGGCTGTAGATTGTTTATAGGTTAATGAACCTGTATCCACATGAATACCCAAAGCCATTACAGTTGCTTGGGCAGAATTTAAAGAAATATTATTTTTTTGCAATTCTTCTACCATTAAGGTAGTTGTCGCCCCCACTTCGTCAATATATAATTGAGTGCTGGGAATGTCTCTATCTTGTCCAAAATGATGATCGTAAACGATGATTTCTTGAACACTGGGTAAATCGAACCAGATAGCGGCTTTACCGAGGCGATCGCGCTTTTGAGTATCCACAACCATTAAAGAGCGAATATTTTCAGGATTTACGGAACGTCTTTCAATCAACGGATACTCATCACGGTGTAACGCTAAAAAGTCCCGTACAGGAGGATGTGCGCCCCCAGTCAAGACAATTTTACTGCCTGGTTTGAGACAAGTTAACCCTACCGCTGCCCCCAAAGCATCAAAATCCGCAGTTGTGTGACAAAGAATTAAATTCATATATTAAAGGTGACAGGGGACAGGTAACAGGTGACAGAGAAGATAATTTCTATCTTAATCATTTTCCCAATCCCCGAAAGAAAAAAAACAGATTGGAAGATCAGAAGTGAGCAACTGTTACAAACCAGACGTAAAATATTAATTGATCAGGCGATGCCATATGAGTTCATAAGGTTCACTGAAAAACCTAAACTGTTTATACAGCAGCAGTTTCGGGAAAACTAAGATTTAGTTATGTTGGGAAAAACAAAATGAGCATAGTATTTCAAATCGCTTTAATATCATTAGTCCTGTTCTCCTTCGTGCTTGTGATTGGTGTACCTGTTGTTTACGCTACTCCTCAAAACTGGGTAGAATCTAAAAAACTACTCTGGGTTGGTTCAGCAATTTGGGCGGCTTTAGTCGTGTTAGTTGGTATATTAAACTTTTTTGTAGTTTAGTTGAATGCTTTAAATATTCACTAACGCATACCATACACACTTTTAGAAGCAGAAAAGCTTAGGTGAAGAGTCAAAAAGAAAAAACTTTCTTTTTTCAATATCTTCGCCATTTTTTGTAGGCTGGGTTAAGAGGTTGTTTGAAAAGTATTAGATGAAACCGATAACCTCCAGAAACCTAACCCCTCTTCCCCCCCCTTCCCTACCTCTGCTAAAAGGAGAGGGAAGCAGAAAAACTTTTTTTACCTGGAAGGAGGGTTTCAAAGCATCTCCTTTGCACCTCTCCCTAGCCTCTCCTAAGACGCTACGGTGTACACACAAGTTATCGAATCACCATTATTCCTCAAATTACCCCTCCCTAACCCTCCCCGATGCTTTGGGGAGGGAACTAATTCTTCCGGTTTCCCCCCAAAGCATCGGGGGGATTAAGGGGGGTAATTTAACTTGTGTTTACATGACTTTTTCCTGATTGTGCTTTCCCGCTCTTCTATTTTCATGGCAGAAAAGTATATTGATAAAGCAGTTATTATAAATTTATTTAGAGGCAGTTATGGCAGTTTTTGAAGGAAATTTTCAGCACACTGAGTCTTTGCGCTTTGGATTGATCATAGCTCGCTTCAATGATCTTGTTACTTTAAAACTAGTAGAAGGATGTAAAGACTGCTTAAAGCGTCATGGTATAGATTCTGACCCTGAAGGACAGCAGGTAGATTACGTATGGGTTCCTGGTAGTTTTGAAGTTCCCAATGTAGCTCGTCAGTTAGCAATGTCTGGTCGTTATGATGCCATAATTTGCCTCGGTGCAATCATTAAAGGACAAACACCGCATTTTGATTATGTATCTTCAGAAGTTTCTAAAGGTATTGCTGCGGTTAGCTTCCAAACAGGTGTACCTGTAATTTTTGGCATTTTAACCACAGATACCATGCAGCAAGCACTAGAACGAGCCGGCATCAAGAGTAATCATGGTTGGGAGTACGCTATGAATGCTATAGAAATGGCTAGTCTCATGCGGCAATTACGCCCGAATCTAGCAGGTTAATTGGGTAATGGGTGATGGGTAATGGGTAATGGGTAATGGGTAATGGGTAATGGGTGATGGGTAATTGGTTAAAAATTCTTGCCACTGACAACTGACAACTGACAACTGGCAATTGAAAAAAAGTTGAGCTAAGGGGTTGACAAAGTTGAATATATCTGGAATAATAAGTTCATTGGTGAGTCTCGCGGGTGTAGCTCAGTGGTAGAGCGCAACCTTGCCAAGGTTGATGTCGTGGGTTCGAATCCCATCACCCGCTTTCTAGTTAAAGTAGATATGTTAAAATAACACTAAAGACTTTCCATCACCACTAAATTTGTAAATGATGGATATTTAGATTGGGAGTTTGTGAGAAAACTTTCCCAGCTACATTATTAGACGCAATTTTAAGGTTTCCCATACTGATTTTCAGGAAAATTAGGGAATAATGTAAAAAACCGCCCAAGTTATTTATCTCGCTTGTGCAACCTCAAAAACCAGATAAAATTGACTTAAATACGGAATACACTTGTCCTTGTCGTCGCAATGGACAGTTAATTCCTATTACACTCACAGAAGCGTTTGGATGCGATCGCTGTCAGCAGATTTTTGTTGTCGAAGAAAACGGATATGTATTAGAACAACTTTCTACTACTTATCCTTACAAGCGTGCTTGGCGCTGGAAAGGCAATAATTGGCAAATTGTTCAACCCCGATTAGGACAAAACTATTTACCAATAGCACTCAGCATTATTTTTGTGTTAGTGATTATATGGCTACCATTAGCTCTACGATTGGCCAATAGTTCCAACATCATAGCTTGGGCAATTGTAGCATTGCTATTGGTAATTCTGCCAGCACTAATGGTCTGGCTTACTTACAGACGTTAACTCCATGACAGGTGAAGTGATTGATGATTACCCCGAACCTATGACAAGTGCTAACCGCGCTTTTCAGGCTTCCTTAAAATTGGGAACGACTAAGGGGACAGATAGGAGTCGCGCTGTGTTAGCAATGGCACAAGCGATAGAAAGCGATTTTGATGAAATTCTCGAAGCTAATACTCTGGATTTAGAAGCAAGTCGAGAAATGGCAGTTCCCGAATTAATTTTGGACTGGTTGAAGCTAACCCCCTCTAGGTTGGAGAATACTATTAAGATTCTGCAACGATTGGGGGAATTATCTGATCCTTTGCGCCGGGTGAGAACTGCTGATTATCAACAGGAAGACTCTCAAAGTTATACTCAATTAATGCCTTTAGGGGTAATTGCCTTTATTTATGAGGCTTTCCCGGATTTGGGGGCGATCGCTGCTGGTTTTTGCATAAAAACTGGCAATAGTATTATTCTTAAAGGTAGTACGGAAGCTAGTAATTCTAATACAGCGATCGCTAACGCCTTGCAAACAGCCATTACAAAAGTCGGATTACCCGCAGGTTGTGTAGAATTAATCACCGCTGAACATGGTGCTTCAGTGCGAGATTTAGTTACCCAAGATCAGTATTTAAGTTTAGTTATTCCCTACGGACGTTCCAGTTTAATTCAACAGGTAGTCAGACAAGCAACCTGCCCAGTGTTAAAATCAGCAATGGGTAATTGTTATCTGTATTGGTCAGTAAATAGTAGCTTAGAAATGATTCGCTGGATGATTATGGATAGCCATGAAAGCGAACCAGATCAAGTCAATGCCATTGAAAAAGTTTTAGTGCATCGTCAAGCCTTACCATCTTCCTTATCAGTGCTGTGGAGTAGCTTGAAAGAAAAAGGTTTTCAACTTAAAGGAGATGCAGAATTAGTTGCAGCATTTCCCCAATTGCAATTAGCCAAAGATGAAGAATGGGGAACACCGTATTTAACCAAAACAGTAGCTTTTAAGTTAGTAGATAGTTTAGAAAGTGCGATCGCTTGGATTAACCAATATAGTAGCAGTCATGCTGATAGTATTGTCACCGAATCCTACCAAGAAAGTCGCCAATTTGCATTAGGAGTAAATAGTGCTTCCACTTACATAAATGCTTCCCCTCGCTTTTCTCGTCACTCCTCACGGGGAGAGGCTGTATTTTTAGGAATGTCCAATCAAAAAGGACATCGCAGGGGATTTATTAGTTTGGAAACATTGACAACGGTGAAGCATATTGTTCAGGGAAATGGACGGTTTTAATAGAAATGTCTGAATCAGGATATCCAGGATTTAAGGATGAACAGGATTTCATTATCTCCATCTTATTCATATTCTTAATATCCTGTCCTGAAAATCCTAAAATCTTGGAAATCCTGATTCAGACAAAATTAATTCTCTCCTCCCAAAATCAAATCCATAGCTTCCTGAATTACCTCATCTTGATTAACAAAATTCCCTAATTTATCTGCTGTATACCTGCCTTCAAAAGCCTCCAAAGCAGCCTTTCTTAAAGCCGATTCGTAAGCATCTTGTAAAGTTTCTAATAATTCATCCTCCTGCAAATAAAAACCCTTACCCTTGGGACGTTGATTAGTGCGTTGAATTTGCTTAACAGAATTAAAAATAGAAGTTTCCCAAAAACGAGTAGAACGTTTTTCAGCCCCTTGTTTAATCAAATGCAATAATAGAATAATCCCATAACTAAAAATCTTATTTAACTTATCAGACTTACTCATTTCTTCCAACTCTTCCACCAAATCCAAAGCTTCTAAAACTTTCCCTTCATGCAATAATTCTTTTAACATTAATAACTCTTCCATACTCCCTTTCCTCCTCTGAGTCTCTGTTGTTAAATTGGAATAAGATATATATATATATATTTTCTATGATAAGCTATGGCTATCAACGCAGCTTGACAATATATCCTGAAAATCCTCAAATCCTGGAAATCCTGATTCAGACATATTTATTTTCCGTAAATCAAGGTAGAATATCAGATAAATGTGCTACCTACCAAGATCATGAGCCTGTGCATCAATCCTAACTGCCCAAAGCCGCAAAATCCAAACAATATCCTATTTTGTGAAACCTGTAGTTCAGGTTTGTTACTACAAGGACGTTATCGGGTAATAAGTGAGTTAGGATATGGTGGCTTTGGTGTGACATTTGAGATTAATGAAGTTAGAACCAATAAAGCCAAAGTTCTCAAACGCTTAATTAATCATGACCCAAAAGCCCTAGAATTATTTAAACAAGAAGCCGAAGTTTTAGGTCAACTCCATCATCCTGGTATTCCTCAAGTAGAACCAGATGCTTATTTTGAATATTATCCCCATAACAGCCAAACCCCAATTCATTGTTTGGTAATGGAAAAAATTCAGGGAGAAGACTTACAAAAGTATATGCAAAAAAATGGGTTGCGTCCCATTAACCAAACTACAGCAATAGCATGGCTAAAAGATTTACTCATTATTTTAGAACAAGTCCATAATAAAAACTTTTTTCATCGAGATATCAAACCATCTAACATAATGTTGAGGGCTGAAAATGCTCAATTAGTGTTAATTGATTTTGGCACAGTTCGCAAACTTACAACCACAGTGGTTAACCAGCAAGGTGGTGTTACAGGAATCATTTCCGCAGGTTTCACACCCTCAGAACAAATTAACAATAATGCCGTACCTCAATCTGATTTCTTTGCTTTAGGACGAACATTTGTTTATTTACTCACAGGTAAAGAACCGCTTAATCCAATCATGTATGATGCTTACAATGAGAAATTAGATTGGCGTAATCATGCACCAAAAATATCATCTATGTTCGCAGATTTGCTAGATGAGATGATGGAACGTTTATATAAAGATCGTCCTGGAAATACTCAGAAGATTTTGCAAAGGATAGCAGCAATAGAAAAATCTTTACAACCAAAACAACCACCAAAAAATATCTTTAATCGTCGTGATTTTCTACAAACTGCGGGTTTAATAGTTGGAACATTTACTATAGCAGTAGTAGGAAAAAATATATTTGGGAGTGAAAATAAAACCTCAAAACCACAAAATACAACTTCTCCAAATACTCCAACACCAGAACCTATAACATCTCCAAAACCAACCCCACAAAATACAACTTCTCCAAATACTCCAACACCAGAACCAACTCCAGAAATTACAACTCTTCCACTTAAAACCTTCAACTTTGAAGTTGTCACCACAGACGCAACCGGAAACATCATCAACCGACGCAACGCAAGTGCAAAATACTTCACAGAAGACTTAGGAAACGGTGTTTTATTGGAAATGGTAGAAATCCCAGGGGGAACATTTATCATGGGTTCACCCGCAAGTGAAGCAGGAAGACAGAATGATGAAAGTCCCCAACACCAAGTTACTGTTCCTAGTTTCTACATGGGGAAATATGAATTGACACAGGCACAGTATCAAGCTATCACGGGAAGTAACCCTTCCCGATTCAAAGGCGATAAGCGTCCTGTTGAAACCGTTAGTTGGAATAATGCGGTTGAGTTCTGTGAAAAGTTAAGTCAAAAAGCACAGAAAAAATACAGATTACCCAGTGAAGCCGAATGGGAATATGCTTGTAGAGCCGGAACTACCACACCATTTTATTTTGGTGAAAGTATTACCCCAGAACTGGTAAACTATAATGGCAATTATCCCTACGCCTCTGCACCTAAAGGAAAATATCGCCAGCAAACCATAGATGTAGGAACTTTTCCCCCTAATGCTTTTGGTTTGTACGATATGCACGGTAATGTCTGGGAATGGTGTCAAGATGACTATGAAGAAAATTATACAAACGCGCCCATGGGTGGCAGTGCTTCAACACTTCAAAATGCATTATACAAAAGACTGAGGGGCGGGTCTTGGTTCACCTATCCTCGAATCTGCCGTTCCGCGTCTCGCACCTACGACGATAGGAACGAGCGCGGCAACGTCAGCGACCCTGTTGGTTTTCGTGTTGTCTGTGTTGTTGGGAGAATTGTTCGGTAGCCCTGTATACTTTTCCTCTTTTGCACTTTGCGCTTGTTCTTTTTCCCTTCTTTTTCCTCGCCGTCAGGCGGAAAATTTTTTTCTACAAAAAACTGGTTTTGGTGTCTAAATCTAGTAGTCTGTCAGTCTGTCAAGAACTAATTGACGGGTAATAAATTTTTCCTCTTCCTTCTTCCTTCGCGCTCTTTGCGTCTTTCGTGGTTCATTTCTTCTTTATCCGTCAAAATTTATTTGACAGACCACTAGTATAGCACACATTTTCCATTTTGTCTGAATCAGGATGTCTGGTTACTGAGCGAAGTCGAAGTACAGGATTTAAGGATTTACAGGATTGAAGAATACGCAAGATGTGAAGATAACGAAATCCTGTTCATCTTCTAATCTTACAAATCCTGATTCTGACAATAATCAAATACAGTTGTAGAATAAAAGAAAGATATCAACAATTGTGTCAGAAATATCAACATGACTACAAATACACACTTTAAAGCCAGAGTAAATAACGGTAAAATCGAAATTCCCCTTGAGTATCAAGACGAAATACACAATGCGGAAATAGTAGAAATTGTAATTTTACAACTTCCAAAAAAGAAACACTTTCCGCAAACAGGTATGATCAACCAATTAACCGCAAATCCCATTAAGATTGCAGATTTTCAACCACTCACTAGAGAACAAGCAAATGAACGCTGGTGAGATGACACAATACTTTATTGATTCCAATATTTGGCTTTATCGTTTTATCGTAAATACAAATGATGCCAGTTCAATAAAAAAACAACAAATAGCCAATCCTGAAAATCCTAAAATCCTGGAAATCCTGATTCAGACAAATTCCTATCCTGAAAATCCTAAAATCCTGGAAATCCTGATTCAGACAAATTCACATCCTGGATATCCTGATTCTGACAATTAAATCATATATAGTAGTTTACAAATAAAAACCATGAATACACTGTACAATTCTGATTTTTATAGCTGGACAAAAACACAAGCACAACTACTCAGAGAAGAAAAATGGGAAACACTAGATAAACTCAACTTAATTGAAGAAATAGAAACATTGGGAAGACAAGAAAGAAGAGAATTAACCAACCGTTTAGCCTTGTTATTAGGACACTTACTAAAATGGCAATATCAACCAGAAAAACGTAGTAATAGTTGGTTAGCAACAATTCGAGAACAACGGACTCAAATCGAACGAATATTAGCAGATAGTCCCAGCTTAAAATCCTATTTAGAAAAAGCCTTTTTATTAAGTTATCAAGATGGAATTAACTTAGCCGTTAAAGAAACCAACCTCCCCTATGAAACCTTTCCAGAAAATTGTCATTATGCAATCACACAAATATTAGAAACTGAATTTTTACCAGAATCATAACCTTCTTCCTTTGCGTCTTTGCGCCTTTGCGTGAGAAATAAAATTAACCCAACCGTTCCCGCAACCACAAAGCCAACAAAGGCATAGCTAACCGATAACCATGTTCAGCATCATAAATTAAACCCTTATGCTGCAACCCAGTTAACGCCCCTTGCAGACTCCCACCCCGTGAAAGTCCATGCTTTTGAATATACTCCTTACTCTGAGGTTTATCAGTAGGATCAATAGCTAAAGATTCCAATAAATGTACCTGATTTGCCGGTAACAACATCAGCAAAGATTCATAAGTCATTGATAAATCTTTCAATAATCCGGCTATAGCCTTTTGCACATCTTCCTCCCGAATTAATCCATCTGCACAGTGCGACGCAGATAACCGCCGAATAATCGCCATTCCATCCCCAATATGTCCCTGTACCGCCTCTAGAAATAGCTGTAAAGCTTGACTATGACAATCAAAGGTGAAACCTTGCATATGTAATATTTCTCTCGCCCACAAGGCTACAACGTCCTTAGCTAAAGGTGCTAATTGAATAGTTTCTATCGGATAATTAGTATCATCTGGATGTTGGCTAGATTCAGCAATCGTGGCTATTAATACATAACTAACATGAGGATAAGCCTTAACTTCTTTCCTAAATGTAGTTTCCCATAAACCATGACGATCCCAAGAACGAATATGGGGAAAACTTTGTAAAATCAGTAATATTCTTTGATTTAAATCAACCGCCATTATTTCCAATAAGTCTAACAAATTGGCGAATGCTTGCCATAGTTGTTCTTGTTCCAAAGAACGAATCACTTTTAGTTGAGTTTCCGAATTAAAAGTAAAAAATGCCGAAGTATTTTCATTTAACCAATTTTGAATTTTTTCCGCTTCCCAGTTTTGACTAATCGCTTCCGCTAGTAATTGCACAAATCTCTCCGCTTCCGTAGCGCGAATACAGTCTATTTCCAAGATAACTGTATTCACCTCCTGTGCTGCACCTCTCACTAAAGTGCGTCTCCCACTACCAGGAACTCCAGTAATTAACAAATCACCATCTTTTGCCAGGATTTCAATAATCCGCTGAAACTCTACAGAACGCCCAATTAATTGTAAGGGAGTAGATAAATTTAAATTCACTCGGTTCTCACTTTTGCGTAATATTATAATAACTATAGGAATAATATTTGATTTATGAAAAGATACGTAGGGTGCGTCAGACCGCATAAATTCTATCAATAAACAGATTTTTAATATCTGACGCACCCTACAATACCTAATTTTTTTCAAAAATCAAATATGAGTTCTATATTAAGCTAAATTTAAAGGCAACTATGGTTAGTACAATCACTAAACCAAACAATATTACTCCAGAAACTAACCCAGCAGAACAGCGAGTAGTTTTTCACGATATCAGTTGGCAAAATTATCAGCAAATTTTAGCAGCATTAGGGCAAAGTCGTTCTTCTCGACTTATCTATGATCAAGGGACATTAGAAATCACCATGCCATTAGAAGAACATGAAAGTGCTACCAGATTAATTGAACTATTCATCCGCATTTTGGTAGAAGAAAGTGGATTAAAAATTAAAACAATGGGTTCAACCACCTTAAATCGTGATGATTTACAAAGAAGTGCTGAACCTGACAACTGTTATTACATTCAAAATCAACCTCAAGTAGTTGGAAAAAAAGTTGATTTAAACGAAGATCCACCACCAGACTTGATTGTAGAAGTAGATATTACTCATACTGACATCAATAAACTCCAGTTTTATGCCAGCATGGGTGTGCCGGAATTTTGGCGGTATAACGGTGAAATGTTGCGAATTTATCAACTTCAAGATCATCAATATATTGAAATAGAAAAAAGTCCCACATTTTCTATAATTACCAAAGAAAAACTTTATCAATTTTTGCAAGATTGCCAAATAGATGAAGTACAGGCTAGTAAATCTTTTCGTACTTGGGTACAACAGGAAATACAAAGTTAAGATATCCCCAGATAAACTGTCTACGGTGTACACACAAGTTATCGAATCACCATTATTCCTCAAATTACCCCACCCTAACCCTCTCCGATGCTTTGGGGAGGGAACTAATTTTCCGGTTTCCCCCCAAAGCATCGGGGGGATTAAGGGGGGTATGGGGTTTCCCCACCCTTACAATTCTTCTAACTAGCTAACAGTGTCTTTTCCAAAGGAGTCCAGCGGAAAGTGCGATCGCCACCTCTCTCAATTACCACTTTAACCCTTGGTTCTAACTTAGGCAAATCCATCAAATACTCAACTTCCTGATCAGAAAGAATATATCCCTCAATAATCCACAACACCAACCCCTTAGACTTAGGAGGTAATTGTGCCAAATGGGAACTGATCATTGGTGGTAAATAATATACATCACCCACAGCCGCACCACTACTATTGCTTCTTTTGCCTAAATGTGGTGGTCTGACACCATGAACTTGCGTCAGATATGCAGCCACATCACCCAGTCCTCTTGCAGTAATGTGGAGGCTAACATAGCCAGCCGCCCGCAATCGGCGCAGATACCGACCTTCATAGCCCCCCTCCAGAGGAACATAAACACCCAACGCCCCAAATTTCTCCAAATTGCGGATGAAACCGTTGCCAGTGGTAATTAGTGCCATATATTTTCTTCCTATCCCACTTAGATATCTCTATTATTCACTCTCTAGTGGTAGATTAAGTTAAATGAACCTGCATATTTTCAACAATTTTGAAAATTCACAGCCGGAACATGGGTAATTTTCCTTACCCACACCTCAGCATCCCATAACAGAGCAAAAAAATACTAGACAAAAATTAACGAATAGTTTATATTATTAGATTGTGACCGAATAGTATAATTAGATAGCCATCTTTCTTATTTAGACTTCCTAGTTAGTCCTAGCATCTGAGTTTCTAGTTAGTTTCCCCAAAAGAATAAAACTGGCTCACTTCATAAGAGACTGCTAAACTAAAAAAGCTTTCAGGTCAAATAAAGAGCCAAAGTCATATTTAAGCTCCCACTCCAAATCACTCCCGTAAATCCTAAAAAAATTAGGCAAAACCTTAAACAATAGTTTAGGGCATGAAAATAAGTAGTTCCTTAGCAATAATGTTGGTTTCATGGCATGATGTTAAGACTAAGGAAAAGGATACTGAGGGTCAATAACCACTTAAGTCCTGCTACAACGGTAGAGTGCCAAAGCAACTGCTTGGACGAAAGCATTGCTGCACACAGCGCAAAGCCATCAAGCCTCGCATTGAATTCCAGAAGTAATCCCTTCTCAATAGAGTAGGCAGTTATTCCTGTTATTGTGATTGAGTAAGTGAAAATAAACAAATTCACTAAAACAAAAGGGACAAAAACTGTTGCGTCGCCAGGAATTTGCACTGTCTAACGCCAGTCCAAATTTTAGAGGTAAAGTTTACACTCAAGCGACAGTAGCAAAACCTGTCCCCATTCGACTTCCAGGTTTAGCCCAAAAAAATAAAACGAAAGGAGAACCAGTAACTGTGTCTGTAGGTATTCTCGGCACCAAACTGGGCATGACCCAAATCTTTGATGAAGCAGGAGTCTCCATTCCTGTTACCGTCATCAAAGCCGGTCCATGCACCGTTACGCAAGTTAAAACGAAACAGACCGACGGTTACTCTGCCATTCAAGTTGGTTATGGCGAAGTCAAACCCAAGGCACTGAACAAACCATTGTTGGGACATTTGGCTAAGTCATCCGCTCCAGCAGTCCGTCATCTGAATGAATATCGCACCGATAGCGCTGGTGATTATGCTTTAGGTCAAGAAATTAAAGCAGATATTTTTAGTGCAGGTGAAATTGTAGATGTAGTTGGTACGAGTATTGGTCGCGGTTTTGCCGGCAACCAAAAGCGGAACAACTTTGGTCGCGGTCCCATGTCACACGGTTCCAAAAACCATAGAGCGCCAGGTTCTATCGGTGCTGGTACAACCCCAGGTCGTGTTTATCCCGGTAAAAGGATGGCAGGACGTTTAGGCGGTACTCGTGTCACAATTCGCAAATTGACAGTAGTACGAGTAGATACAGAACGCAACTTAATCCTGATTAAAGGAGCAATTCCTGGCAAACCAGGAGCCTTAGTCAGCGTCGTTCCTGCAACTATAGTTGGTAAAAAATAGTCATTTAGTCATTGCTTAGTAGTCATTGGTTAGTGGCAAAAAAAGACAACCGACAAATGACAACCGGCAACTGACAACTGACAACTGACAAAGGACACAAAGATGGTAGAGAGTGTAATTAAAAATTGGCAAGGAGAGCAAGTTGGAGAGACAAACTTCGACTTACGAGTTGCCAAAGAAACAACAGCGGCGCATATCGTACACCGCGCCCTAGTCAGACAAATGACCAATTCTCGCCAGGGAACTGCCAGCACCAAGACTCGTGCAGAAGTTCGTGGTGGTGGTCGTAAACCTTGGCGGCAAAAAGGCACAGGTCGCGCCCGTGCTGGTTCTATCCGTTCACCATTGTGGCGTGGAGGCGGTGTAATCTTTGGACCAAAACCCAGAGACTTCGACCTAAAAATGAACCGCAAAGAACGCCGATTGGCATTGCGGACAGCCTTTATTAGTCGTGCTGAAGATTTAATTGTTGTTGAAGAATTTAGCAACGAATTACAGCGTCCTAAAACCAAGGATCTCGTAGCAGCATTAGCTAGATGGGGTGCTGCACCAGAACAAAAAGCACTATTGATTTTGTCTGAAATTGCAGAAAACGTGCTTTTATCAGCTCGCAATATCGAAAATTTAAAACTGATTCCTGCCGACCAGTTAAACGTTTACGATTTGCTCCATGCTGACAAAATTATCGTCACATCATCAACCCTAGAGAAGATCCAGGAGGTCTACAGTGCCTAAAGTAGTTGCCACCCGTGATCTACCGGATTTAGTGCGTCGCCCCATTCTCACCGAAAAAGCGACCATGCTCATGGAACAAAACAAATACACATTTGAAGTAATTCCTAAAGCCACCAAACCACAAATTAGAGCCGCAATTGAAGACCTATTTGCAGTTAAGGTCGTCAAAATCAATACCGCTAACCCACCCCGCAAACAAAAACGGGTAGGTAGATTTATTGGATACAAACCCCAATACAAGCGAGCTATTGTCACTGTTGCTCCTGGGGACGAAGAAAAAATCAGAAAAGTTCTCTTCCCAGAAGTCTAAAAATTTTAGATTTTAAATTTTAGATTTTGGATTGGGCTAATAAATCAAGAAAATGCCAAACAACAATTAAAAATCGGAAATTGAAATCAAAAAATTCTGACTCCAAAATCAAAAATCAAAACTCCAAAACTGAACTATGGGTACTCGTTCTTATCGCCCTTATACCCCCAGTACTCGCCAAGTAATCATCTCTGACTTTGCCGAAATTACGAAAACTGAGCCAGAAAAATCATTAACTGAATCAGTTCATCGTCCCAAAGGTCGGAACAATCAAGGGCGGATAACCAGCCGTCGTCGGGGTGGCGGACACAAACAACTTTACCGCATTATTGACTTTAAGCGAGATAAGCGGAATATCCCGGCTACAGTTACAGCCATTGAATACGATCCTAACCGGAATGCGCGGATCGCTTTGTTGTTGTATGAAGATGGCGAAAAACGTTACATCTTGCAGCCAAATGGCATGACTGTAGGCACAAAGATCATTGCTGGCCCTGAGTCACCCATCGAAGATGGTAATGCCTTACCTTTATCGAATATTCCCTTGGGTACTGGTGTTCACAACGTCGAAATGACCCCAGGTAAAGGTGGTCAAATTGTCCGTGCTGCCGGTGCAGTAGCACAAGTTGTTGCTAAAGAAGGCAACTATGTGACATTGAAGTTACCTTCAGGTGAAGTCCGGTTGATTCGGCGTGATTGCTACGCCACCATTGGACAAGTCGGTAATACAGACGCAAGAAACCTCAGTGCTGGTAAAGCTGGACGAAATCGCTGGAAAGGCCGTCGTCCCAAGGTTAGAGGTAGTGCCATGAACCCAGTGGATCACCCACATGGTGGTGGTGAAGGTAGAGCGCCTATCGGTAGATCCGGTCCTGTAACACCTTGGGGTAAACCCACTTTAGGGGCGAAGACACGTAAGCGCAAAAAAGCCAGCACTAAGTTGATTATCCGTCGTCGCCGCAAATCATCTAAACGTGGTCGTGGTGGCCGTCAGTCTTAGAATTTTAGATTTTAAATTTTGGATTTTAGATGGGAGGCTATTAATGGGCATTAAATGTTCAACTAATTAATCCATAGATAATTTATCCAAAATCCAAAATCCGAAATCCAAAATAGGTAAATCCAAAATCCAAAATTGAACTATGGGTCGTTCTTTAAAAAAAGGTCCTTTTGTTGCTGACCATCTGCTCAAGAAAATTGAGAAGTTAAACGCAAAAGATGAAAAACAAGTGGTTAAAACTTGGTCGAGAGCTTCGACCATTTTGCCCTTGATGGTAGGTCATACTATCGCTGTTCATAATGGACGGCAGCACGTTCCTGTATTTGTCAATGAACAAATGGTAGGACATAAGTTAGGAGAATTTGCTCCTACCCGTACCTACAGAGGTCATGGCAAAAGTGACAAAAAATCAGGGAGATAGTCATTAGTCAGTAGTCAGTGGTCATTTAGTCCTCTTGCAACTGACAACCGCTGACAATAGACAACTGACAAACATAGAGTAAGTTATGAAAATGGCAACTGACACTACTGAAGTTAAGGCGATCGCCCGTTATATACGCATTTCTCCCTATAAAGTGCGCCGTGTACTTGACCAAATTCGCGGGCGTTCATACAGAGAAGCACTAATCATTCTCGAATTCATGCCCTATGGTGCTTGTGACCCTATCTTAAAGGTTCTCAGAAGTGCCGCAGCTAACGCAGAGCATAATGCTGGTTTGGACAGAGCCAGTTTGGTGATTAGTCAAGCCTATGCTGACCAAGGACCAGTGCTAAAACGGTTTCAACCCAGAGCGCAAGGTCGAGCTTACCAAATTCGCAAACCAACGTGTCATATCACTGTTGCTGTTTCCGCTGGCGCTACTGCTGAGTAAACAGCCAGACAGGCACAAAAAAATTGCGTACAGTAAGAAATTTTAGAGGAAGCTTTTGTGGGACAGAAAATTCATCCAGTCGGGTTTCGACTGGGTATAACTCAAGAACACCAATCCCGTTGGTTTGCAGAACCTGACCGTTATCCAGAACTTCTACAGGAAGACTACAAACTCCGTCAATACATTGAACAAAAACTAGGTAGATACGCTCAAAATAACGCCGGTATTTCCGAAGTGAGAATTGAGCGCAAAGCGGATCAGATTGACCTAGAAGTACGGACAGCTAGACCAGGTGTGGTTGTAGGTCGGGGTGGTCAAGGTATTGAATCATTGCGCCTTGGACTACAAGGAGCTTTGGGTGGTAATCGCCAAATTCGCATTAACGTTGTTGAAGTCCAACGAGTTGATGCTGATGCTTACCTGATTGCCGAATACATTGCTCAACAATTAGAACGTCGGGTTTCCTTCCGCCGAGTTGTGCGTCAAGCAATTCAACGCGCTCAAAGAGCAGGTGTACAAGGAATCAAAGTTCAAGTCGGTGGTCGGCTCAACGGTGCAGAAATTGCCCGCTCTGAGTGGACTCGTGAAGGTCGAGTTCCTCTCCACACCTTACGCGCTGACATTGACTATTCTGGCTGCACAGCTAAGACAATTTACGGGATTCTCGGCATTAAAGTTTGGGTATTTAAAGGAGAAATTATTCCTGGTCAGGAACAAGCTCCCGCCCAACCCGCCAGAGAACGTGACCGTGACCGTGGCGATCGTGACCGTGACCGCGAACCCCGTCGCCGACAACAACAACGTCGTCGTCAACAGTTTGAAGACCGCTCCAATGAATCCTAGTCAATGCTCAATAGTCAGTGGCAAAAAAACTGACAACTGACAACTGACAACTGACAACCGACAACTGACAAATCATGTTAAGTCCTAGAAGAACTAAATTCCGCAAACAACAACGCGGACGCATGGAAGGTCTTGCCAGCCGAGGCAGTACCCTCAACTTTGGGGATTTTGGACTCCAAGCCCAAGAACCATCTTGGATTACCTCACGGCAAATCGAGGCTTCCCGTCGGGCAATGACTCGGTATATTCGCCGGGGTGGCAAAATCTGGATTCGGATTTTCCCTGACAAACCAATCACCATGCGTCCTGCTGAAACCCGGATGGGTTCTGGTAAAGGTAACCCAGAATTTTGGGTAGCCGTAGTCAAGCCAGGCCGGATCATGTTTGAAATTGGCGGCGTTACTGAAGAAATTGCCCGCGAAGCTATGCGATTGGCTGACGCTAAGTTACCAATTAAGACCAAATTTATTGTGCGCTCTCAACCACAGGAGCAGGAGTAGGTTATGCCTCTTCCCAAGATTGCGGAAGCTAGAGAATTAAATGACGAAAGACTGGCCGAGGAAATTGTCGCCGTTAAGAGACAATTGTTCCAGTTGCGCTTGCAAAAAGCCACAAGACAACTAGAAAAGCCTCACCAGTTCAAACACGCACGCCATCGTCTCTCCCAATTGCTGACAGTAGAAGGAGAACGGAAACGGGCAGCAAGTCTTTCAGACCAAGAGCAAAAGTAGGAAATTATGGCAGTCAAAGAACGAGTTGGCTTGGTAGTGAGCGATAAAATGCAAAAAACTGTGGTAGTAGCCATAGAAAACCGCGCTCCTCACCCCAAGTACGGCAAAATCGTAGTTCAAACCCGCCGCTATAAAGTTCACGACGAAGAAAATACCTGTAAAACAGGCGATCGCGTGCGGATTCAAGAAACCAGACCCCTGAGCAAAACCAAGCGTTGGCAAGTTGCAGAAATTCTGAACACCAAAGCTACATAGTAAACAGTTGTATTAACTTACAACGACCCCAAAAGAGAGACCAGTTGTGATTCAACCCCAATCTTATCTGAATGTCGCAGATAATAGCGGTGCTAAAAAACTAATGTGCATCCGCGTATTAGGTGCAGGTAACCGCCGTTATGGTGGCGTAGGCGATAGAATTATCGCTGTTGTCAAAGAGTCTTCACCCAACATGGCTGTCAAAAAGTCTGATGTTGTAGAAGCAGTAATCGTACGAACACGTAAAGCAATAAGTCGTGATAGCGGTATGTGCATCCGTTTTGACGATAATGCGGCAGTGATTATCAACAAAGAAGGTAATCCCAGAGGTACACGGGTATTTGGACCCGTAGCTCGAGAACTGCGCGATAAAAACTTTACTAAAATTGTTTCTCTGGCTCCGGAGGTGCTGTAATGGCAAAGCGCCCACAACCCAAAGTTTTTCATAAAATGCACGTCAAAACTGGTGATACTGTGCAAGTCATCGCTGGCAAAGATAAAGGTAAAGTTGGTGAAGTGATTAAAGCACTACCACAACTGAGCAAAGTTCTTGTCAAAGGTGTCAACATTAAAACCAAGCACGTGAAACCTCAGCAAGAAGGTGAATCAGGGCAAATAGTCACCCAGGAGTACCCCATTCATAGCTCCAATGTGATGCTCTATTCCACCAAGCAAAACGTTGCTAGTCGCGTCTGCTACACTTTCACCGCCGAAGGCAAGAAAGTGAGAATGCTCAAAAAAACAGGTGAGATTCTTGATAAATAGTTATTAGTCATTCGTCATTAGTAAACAACAACTGACAACTGACAACTGACAACTGACAAAGAACTTTCCCTGACCAAGACCAGGGAATAACAGGACAAACACTATGGCCATAACACGACTCAAAACCGTATATCAAGAGACAATTACTCCCAAATTAATTAATCAGTTTCAATACACCAACGTGCATCAAGTGCCGAAGGTGATTAAGGTAACTATCAACAGAGGTTTGGGAGAAGCTGCTCAAAACGCTAAATCACTAGAGGCATCCATTAGCGAAATAGCCCTGATTACTGGACAAAAACCTGTGGTAACACGGGCAAAGAAAGCGATCGCCGGCTTTAAAATTCGTCAAGGTATGCCCGTCGGGATTATGGTGACACTAAGAGGCGAACGGATGTACGCTTTTTTAGATCGTCTGATTAACCTGACACTACCCAGAATCAGAGACTTTCGCGGTGTCAGCCCCAAAAGCTTTGACGGCCGTGGCAACTACACTCTGGGTGTGCGCGAACAGCTAATTTTTCCAGAAGTGGAATATGACAGAATCGATCAAGTCCGGGGTTTAGATATTTCTATCATCACCACGGCAAAAACCGACGAAGAGGGCCGCGCCTTACTTAAGGAAATGGGAATGCCCTTTCGCGATCAATAAGTTCATCTAAAGAGGGAACGATGGCGGCTAACGACACAATTGCAGATATGCTGACGCGCATCCGCAATGCCAATATGGCAAGGCATCAAACTACGCAAGTACCAGCTACAAAGATGACTCGTAGTATTGCCAAGGTACTGCGAGAAGAAGGCTTCATTGCGGAAGTTGAAGAAGCAGGAGAAGGAATTAAGCGGAACCTAGTTATTTCCCTGAAATACAAAGGTAAAAATCGCCAACCCCTAATCACTGCCCTAAAACGAGTGAGTAAACCAGGTTTGCGCGTTTACTCCAATAGAAAAGAATTACCAAGAGTGCTAGGCGGTATCGGTATTGCCATTATTTCTACATCCAGTGGGATTATGACTGACCGCGAAGCACGCCGCCAAAATCTAGGCGGTGAAGTGCTTTGCCACGTTTGGTAGTCGTCATTGGTCATTGGTCATTGGTCAGTGGCAAAACAACCAACAACTGACAACTGACAAAAAACAACTGACAAAGAACAAAAAATCATGTCTCGTATTGGTAAACGTCCAATTACCATTCCCGCCAAAGTGCAAGTGGCGATTGATGGTGTCAAAGTAGTGGTGAAAGGTCCTAAAGGTGAACTTTCCCGTCAACTACCTAACAATGTCATACTCTCCTTAGATGGAGAAACATTGCTAGTTACTCGTCGTGATGAAACCCGCACCTCCAGACAAATGCACGGTCTGAGCCGCACCTTGGTGGCCAATATGGTGGAGGGAGTATCCCAGGGTTTTCAACGTCGCTTGGAAATCCAAGGGGTTGGTTATCGCGCCCAACTTGAAGGCCGTAACCTAGTTTTAAATATGGGTTATAGCCATAAAGTGCAAATTGAACCGCCAGAAGGAATTCAATTTGCAGTAGAAGGTACTACTAATGTCATAGTCAGCGGTTATGACAAAGAAATTGTAGGAAATACAGCAGCTAAAATTCGTGCAGTCCGTCCCCCTGAACCTTACAAAGGTAAAGGTATTCGCTATGCAGGTGAAGTGGTCAGACGCAAAGCTGGTAAGACTGGTAAGGGTGGTAAGAAGTAAACATGAAACTTACACGCAAAGAATCAAAACAACGTCGTCATCGGCGCGTTCGGGGCAAAGTCAAAGGTTCTCCAGAACGTCCACGTTTGGCTATATTTCGATCCAATGAGCATATTTATGCTCAGGTAATTGATGATACCAAGCAAGAAACTATAGTTGCCGCATCAACCGTAGAACCAGAATTGAAATCTAACGTAGTTTCTGGTGCTAACTGTGACGCATCAGTGCAAGTTGGTAAATTGGTAGCTGTACGCGCCCTAGAAAAAGGCATCACTAAAGTCGTTTTTGACCGTGGTGGCAACCTCTATCATGGTCGCATTAAAGCACTGGCTGAGGCGGCACGCGAAGCTGGTCTAGATTTCTAAGTCCGTCAGTAGTCAGTAGCAACTGACAACTGACAACTGACAACTGACAACTAAAAGAGAGCATTGATTATGGTAACCGGTCGTCGTAAAGCAAGCCGTACAAAAAAAGAAGAAACCACCTGGCAAGAGCGAGTTATCCAAATCCGCCGGGTGAGTAAAGTCGTCAAAGGTGGTAAAAAACTCAGCTTCCGTGCCATTGTCGTCGTCGGTAATGAACGAGGACAAGTGGGAGTCGGAGTTGGTAAGGCATCAGATGTAATTGGTGCAGTTAAAAAAGGTGTCGCTGATGGTAAAAAACATCTAATTGACATCCCTATCACTAAATCCAATTCCATTCCTCACCCCATTGATGGTATTGGTGGCGGAGCTAAAGTCATGATGCGCCCAGCCGCACCAGGTACAGGGGTAATCGCCGGGGGTGCTGTACGGACTGTACTAGAGTTAGCAGGAATACGGAACATTCTTGCTAAACAACTAGGTTCAAATAACCCTTTGAACAACGCCAGAGCCGCAGTTAATGCTCTATCTACCCTGCGGACATTAAGTGAAGTTGCTGAAGATCGCGGTATCGCCATTGAGAAACTCTATATTTAGTCACCCTTTGTATCAGATTCTCAATCTAAAATCCAAAATCTAAAATCTAAAATCCCAAATCAAAATGAGACTTAATGATGTTAAGCCCCAAAAAGGCTCTAAAAAACGCCGTAAGCGTGTAGGTAGAGGTATTTCTGCTGGACAAGGTGCTAGTGCTGGTCTAGGGATGCGGGGTCAAAAATCCCGTTCCGGTAGTGGCACAAGACCAGGTTTTGAAGGTGGTCAACAGCCATTGTACCGCCGGATACCTAAACTCAAGGGCTTCCCTCTGATTAACCGGAGAATTTACACTACGATTAATGTAGAGAAATTAGCTAACTTGCCTGCTAACTCAGAAGTAACATTGGAATCCTTAAAAGCGGCGGGTATCTTAACCACTGTTAAAGGTGAATTGAAAATTTTGGGTAATGGGGAATTGAATGTTCCTCTTCAGGTAAAAGCTGCTGCTTTCACAGGTCAAGCTCGGATTAAAATTGAGGCTGCCGGTGGAAGTTGTGAAACTGTATAAAAGTCTGAACTATGATTTTTATGATTAAGATGATTCATATGATTTATTTGATGAAGATGATTATCAAAATCACATTCATCAAATAAATTACAAAAATCACAGTTCAGACGACTTAATCATCTTCATCATATAAATCACGTAAATCATAGTTAAGATTTCAAAGGTAAAACTCTATGATCAGTCGAGACAAAGCCCCAACGGCTCAAGAAACTTTTATGCAGATGGCGCAAGCAGCCGGACTGAGAGGTAGGCTGCTTGTAACTGTCGGTATTTTAATTTTGGTTCGCCTGGGGATATTTTTGCCTGTTCCAGGAATTGATAGACCTAAGTTTGCTGAGGCTATATCGGGCAACAATTCCATCTTCGGTTTATTGGATATATTCTCTGGGCGGGGACTCTCTACTTTGGGGATCTTTGCTTTGGGGATTTTGCCCTTTATTAATGCCTCCATTATCATCCAATTGCTCACTGCGGCTCTGCCATCTTTAGAAAATTTACAGAAAAATGAAGGGGAAGCAGGTCGGCGGAAAATATCACAAATTACCCGCTATGTGACAGTAGTTTGGGCAATTATTCAAAGTGTAGCTTTTTCGGCATTATTCCTCCAACAATTTGCTCTCAACCCAGGTCCAATATTTGTCGCAGAAACTGCGATCGCCCTTACTGCTGGTTCAATGTTCGTTATGTGGGCATCGGAACTGATTACTGAACGGGGGATTGGCAATGGGGCATCTTTGTTGATTTTTGTCAACATTGTGGCTTCTTTACCCAAATCTCTGGGAGATACCATTGACTTGGTACAAGTTGGTGGACGGGAAATTGTTGGGCGTGTCATCGTCCTTGTACTAGTTTTTATGTTCACAATCGTGGGTATTGTGTTCGTGCAAGAAGGAATGCGCCGCATCCCTATTATTTCTGCTCGTCGTCAAGTAGGCAGAAGAGTTTTAGCAGAACAGCGGAGTTATTTACCCTTACGGCTTAATTCTGGCGGGGTAATGCCGATTATTTTTGCAGCAGCAATCCTGAGTTTGCCACTTTTAGTCGCCAATTTCACTAAAAATCCCGAATTAGCAAACATTGTTAATACCTATTTAAGTCCCGGTGGTTCTGCACCTTGGGTATATGCCCTCGTTTACTTAACTTCCATTGTTTTCTTTAGTTACTTCTATTCTTCGTTGATTCTCAACCCAGTAGATGTGGCTCAAAATTTGAAAAAAATGGGTTCTAGTATTCCCGGTATCCGTCCCGGAAAAGCTACTAGTGAGTATATCGAAAAGGTGACAAACCGACTGACTTTTTTAGGAGCTATCTTTTTAGGCTTGGTGGCGATTATTCCTACAGCCGTAGAAAGTGCTTTGAAAGTTCCCACCTTTAAAGGTCTGGGAGCAACATCTTTGTTAATTTTGGTTGGTGTAGCAATTGATACGGCTAAACAAATCCAAACTTATGTTATCTCTCAGCGATATGAAGGAATGGTGAAACAATAGTGACGCGATTAATCTTCTTGGGACCACCGGGTGCTGGTAAAGGAACTCAAGCTCAAACCTTGGCTGCATTTTTGCAGATTCCCCATATTTCTACAGGTGACATTTTACGTCAAGCCATTCAAGACAAAACAAATTTGGGAATACAAGCCCAAAGTTTTATGGATAAAGGCGAATTAGTCCCCGACAAATTAGTAGAAGATATGGTTGAAGAACGCCTGAAACAACCAGATGCTAAAACAGGTTGGATTTTAGATGGCTTTCCTCGTAAAGTTACACAAGCAGAGTTTCTAGTAGCATTACTCACAAGTCTAGGACAGGGTGGTGAAAAAGTAGTCAATCTGGATGCACCAGATGAAACTGTTATTACCCGGTTACTAGGACGCGGACGAAAAGATGATACTGAAGAAGTAATTCGTCGGCGCTTGGAGGTTTACCGTGATGACACTGCACCCTTAATTAACTATTACAGCGATCGCCAAAAACTCCTAACTGTCAACGGTAATCAGTCCCAAGAAGAAGTTTTTACCGATTTGAAAAATATCATAGCTGCTTAAAGAAACTCAGGGGTAGCGGTCTATGTCGGCAGAGAGAAAAAACAAAATTTTCCCTTCCCTAATTACCTCGCCCCTATCTTCCAAGCCAGGCGCAAGTCAATTTTAGCTAAGATGTATTAATAAACTGTTGATATTTTCTCTAATTGTGTTCTTGATGCCCATGAAAGTGTACAAGGACAATAGGAGATTGTTGAGTTGAGGAAAAAACTTGTCTAAGCAAGATCTAATCGAAATGGAAGGGACTGTCACCGAATCGTTGCCTAATGCAATGTTTCGTGTTGACTTAGATAACGGCTTTAATGTCCTAGCACACATTTCTGGGAAAATTCGCCGTAATTACATCAAGATTTTACCTGGCGATCGCGTCAAAGTTGAATTAACACCTTACGACTTAACCAAAGGTAGAATCACCTATCGCCTGCGGAAGAAATAAATCTATAGCAGGAGTCATCGAGTCACCGAGTCACCGAGTCAGGAGCTAAAAACCCTTGATGCTTGGTTTTTGGTTGAAATTTTGTACTTAGTTCACCTGCAATCTGCTGTATTTAGAAAATCCTACCATAAATCAATTGGTCTTTTTCTAGTTACATAACTGAAATA
Organism: Aphanizomenon sp. UHCC 0183; assembly: GCF_009712065.1. Lineage (NCBI taxonomy): Bacteria > Bacillati > Cyanobacteriota > Cyanophyceae > Nostocales > Aphanizomenonaceae > Aphanizomenon > Aphanizomenon sp. UHCC 0183. The sequence continues at coordinate 51,016 of NZ_VILC01000020.1, forward strand.
TTTCTTCTAGAAATGCTATAATTTACTATTTGGAGTCAATTTTAAAAGGCGTTAGTAACTCAGCCCTAAAAAGGACTGAGCTTGTAAGAAATTGCAAGCTGTACTGACCAGTCTAAGTCTTAACTGACTACGTTTTTTGAGTCACGACACCCACCGAATGCGTAGCCCCTTCGGGGTTCAGCAGTCGCTCATGGGGGAAACCCCCAAGACCGCGCTGCTTCACTAGTTCCCTGCTCTGTCATTTGCAATTAAACAGTTTTAAAGTCACTGAAACAGTGTTGCAAGTCTAAAAAGCTCTTAAAACATTGACGTTCGCGCAGCGTGCCGTAGCATCAGCTAACATTACCCCAGAAATGGGAGGCTATGAGTGAGCAAAACATTATGCGTACAGAGTTGGGAAATTTGAATCGGTAATTGTCCCGTTGAAAGTACATCACAAAAGTACCCCGAATTTCTTGATTCCAAGGCGGTAATGACAAAATATTCAAGGCGGTTAAAACCGCACGATTCGTGGCTGGTGAGCCATGTCGAACCATCCCTCTCAGCACGCTTTGTGACTGAGTTTCCCACGTACCACAAGGTCTTATGAAAGTCAGAGCCTCAGTTAAGAAAATTTGTGAAAAGTGCAGCGTGATCAAGCGTCGTGGTCGCGTGATGGTGATTTGTGAAAATCCCAAACACAAACAACGCCAAGGATAGAAACTATCTATCAAAGCAAAGTTAAAACCGCGACAATTAACCGGACAAGAAAAAATTATCGCGCTTTGCTAAATGCAACTACGAAAACAATAGGGAGAGATTCATTGTGGCACGGATTTCCGGAGTAGACCTTCCACGCGATAAGCGTATCGAAATCGGTCTAACATACATTTACGGAATTGGCTTAACTAGATCACATCAAATTCTCGCAGCGACTGGTGTTAACCCAGATACCCGCGTCAAAGAACTGTCCGATGCTGATGTGGCAGCCCTCAGAGGAGAAATCGAAAGCAACTATCAAGTTGAAGGAGATTTACGCCGTTTAGAAGGACTAAATATTAAGCGTTTAGTTGATATTGGCTGTTACAGAGGTCGGAGACACCGCATGGGCTTACCAGTGCGTGGACAAAGAACCCGTACCAACGCTAGAACCAGACGTGGTAGAAGACAGACAGTGGCTGGTAAGAAGAAAGCCCCTGGTAAATAATTTCTCTAAACTTGCTGCAATTAGCAAGTTGTACCTTAAATTCACTAAAGAAATATGGCCAGACAACCAACAAAAAAATCCGGGAGCAAAAAGCAGAAACGGAACGTACCCAATGGGGTTGCCTACATTCAGTCTACCTTCAACAATAGCATTGTCACGATTACCGATCAAAATGGAGATGTTATCTCCTGGGCAAGTGCTGGTTCTAGTGGATTTAAAGGGGCAAAAAAGGGAACACCCTTTGCCGCACAAACCGCTGCTGAAAGCGCAGCTAGACGAGCCACAGACCAAGGAATGCGGCAAATCGAAGTTATGGTGAGTGGTCCTGGTGCAGGTAGAGAAACCGCGATTCGGGCGCTTCAAGGTGCAGGATTAGAAATTACACTCATTCGGGATATTACCCCAATTCCCCACAACGGTTGCCGTCCACCCAAGCGCCGTCGAGTTTAAGCTTTTCTCCTCTAACAGTTAACTGTCAACTTTTGACTGTTGACTGTTGACTTTTGAATTTTGAATTTTGACTTTACGAAGTGAGGGAGGCTACTCCGTGGCGCAGTTTCAAATTGAATGTGTAGAGTCTAATGCTGAGGAAAGTCGGAGCTATTACAGTAAGTTCGTTCTAGAACCCCTAGATCGCGGTCAAGGGACAACTGTTGGCAACGCGTTGCGGCGGGTTCTACTTTCTAACTTAGAAGGAACATCAGTCACAGCAGTGAGAATTGCTGGTGTCAGTCATGAGTTTGCGACAGTTCCAGGGGTAAGGGAAGACGTACTGGAAATGCTCATGCGAATGAAGGATGTCATTCTCAAGAGTTATTCTTCTCAACCCCAAATTGGTCGGTTACTCGTTAACGGACCAGCAACAGTAACTGTGGCACATTTCGATTTACCTAGTGAAGTAGAAGTGATTGACCCGACCCAGTATATCGCCACCATCGCCGAGGGTGGAAAACTGGAAATGGAATTTCGGATTGAGCGAGGCAAAGGCTACCGGACTGTAGAACGAGGCAGAGAAGAAGCCACATCTTTGGATTTTCTCCAAATTGACTCAGTGTTTATGCCCGTACGAAAGGTCAACTATAGTGTTGAAGAAACTCGTGACGATGGCTTTTTGAAAGATAGACTTCTTTTGGAAGTATGGACTAATGGTAGTATTTCTCCTCAAGAAGCACTATCATCTGCTGCTGGAATTTTGGTAGATTTATTTAACCCATTAAAAGATATCTCCTTAGAACCAACAGACACAGGTTCCGATATCCCCGATGATCCCACAGCACAAATTCCCATTGAAGAGTTACAGTTATCTGTTAGAGCTTATAACTGTCTAAAACGCGCCCAAGTAAATTCCGTAGCCGACTTATTGGATTACACCCAAGAAGACCTTTTAGAAATCAAAAACTTTGGTCAAAAGTCAGCGGAAGAAGTAGTGGAAGCTTTACAGCGTCGCTTAGGTATTACTTTACCTCAAGAAAGAAGCTCTAAGCCTAGCTAAATCAAAACCCAATAAATGAAACTTCATTAGTGCATTGTTATGCGTCATCGTTGCCGAGTCAAACAACTTAGTAAACCAGCGGATCAACGTCGCGCTCTTCTCAGAGCTTTGACAACAGAGTTGGTACGTCATGGTCGAATTACTACAACTTTAATCAGAGCTAAAGTTGTCCGCAGTGAAGTAGATAAAATGATTACCCTAGCTAAGGATGGCTCTTTAGCATCTCGTCGGAAAGCACTAGGTTATATCTACGACAAAACCCTGGTTCATGCACTATTCGAGCAAGCTCCTACTCGGTATGCTAACCGTCAAGGTGGTTATACTCGCATTTTGCATACCGTCCCCCGTCGCGGTGATCATGCTGAAATGGCGATTATTGAACTAGTTTAAAGTTATTGGTTATTAGTCATTGGTCATTGGTAAATCGCAAAGAAAAACCACTGACAACTGACAACTGACAACTGACTAAATTATGTTAGAAAGCCGCCAGCAAAATCAGACTCAGCGAGTAGCCTTAGTCATTCAGTATATAGGTACTCATTTTCACGGCTGGCAAAGACAAAAAGGACAGCGAACTGTTCAAGAAGAGATAGAAACAGCTATAGCCACTGTGCTAGGGTATCATGTGACACTACACGGAGCAGGTCGAACTGATTCTGGAGTCCATGCTGCCGCTCAAGTAGCTCATTTTCAAGCCGCAAGTTTAATTCCTGCTCATAGGTGGGCAAAAGTTCTCAATGGCTACTTGCCCCCAGGTATATTAATTAGGGCATCAGCAGGTGTAAGTGAAAGTTGGCACGCTCGTTTTAGCGCGATTTACCGACGATATCGCTACACTATCTACACTGAGGAGTTACCGAATTTATTCGCGCAGCCTTTCAGTTGGCATTATTATTATGCCCCTTTAGATGAAGCCTTAATTAGGTCTGCCTTAAAACCACTGCTGGGAAAACACCATTTATCTGCTTTTGAACGGGCTGGGTCAGCGCGATCGCATTCCTGGGTAGAAGTGCAAGCAGTAGAATGTCGTCGGAGTGGATCATTTATCCATATTGAAATTCAGGCTGATGGATTTTTATATGGCATGGTGCGGCTATTAATCGGAATGGTAGTACAAGTAGGTTCTGGTCAGCGGACTCTAGATGACTTCACTGATATCTGGCAACAGGAACGTCGGGAAGAAGTGAAATATTCTGCACCTGCTCACGGGTTATGCTTGTTGAGAGTCGGTTATCCCGATTTTCCCTTTCCGCCAAAAATTTGGTATGACACCCAACCATACCTAGTCATGAATAATCAATGTCTAAACTATGATTTTCATGATTTGTGTGATTAAGATGATTAAGCTATCGCCTTGAATTTTGACAAGGCACTGACAAAGGACAAACAAAATGAGTAGTAAAACCTACCTTCCCCCTCAAGCATCTCTTGAGCGTGATTGGTACTTAGTAGACGCGACAGATAAACGTCTGGGTCGTCTGGCGAGCGAAGTCGCTATGATCCTCAGAGGTAAAAGAAAAGCTGAATATACTCCCCATTTAGATACAGGGGATTTTGTGATTATTATCAATGCTGAGAAAGTGGCAGTTACAGGTAAAAAGCGCACTCAAAAGCTTTACCGTCGCCATTCTGGTCGTCCCGGTGGTATGAAAACCGAAACTTTCGCCAAGTTACAACAGCGATTACCAGAAAGAATTCTCGAACACGCTATTAAAGGTATGTTACCTAAAAATAGTTTGGGTAAACAGTTATTTACCAAACTGAAAGTGTATGCAGGCCCAACTCATCCTCATGCAGCACAACAACCCAAAGAAATCACAATTAGTACAATTCCTGGAGAAAACTAATGCAGGTAGCAGAAATTACTAGCGGACGTGCTGTTTATTGGGGTACTGGTCGTCGGAAAGCCTCTGTCGCTAGAGTTCGTCTAGTTCCCGGTGAAGGGAAAATGACTGTTAACGGTAAAGATGGAGATTTGTATTTCCAATTCAATCCTAACTACTTAGGCGCGATTAAAGCACCTTTGGAAACCTTGGGATTGGAAAGCGAGTATGACATCGTGGTGAAAGCTGAAGGTGGTGGCTTAACCGGACAAGCAGATTCTATTCGTTTAGGAGTTGCTCGTGCTTTATGTCAACTTGACCCAGATAACCGTTCACCTTTGAAAACTGAAGGCTATTTAACTCGTGACCCACGAGCTAAAGAACGGAAGAAATACGGTTTGCACAAAGCCCGCAAAGCTCCTCAATACTCGAAACGCTAAGATAGGAGTCAGGAGTTCAGAAGTTCAGAATTCAGGAGTATGGCTAACGCCACCCTATGCCTTCAGCACAGTACGTGAAAGCTATCAGAATTCAGGAGTTCAGAAGGAAGAGGGAAAAACTTTTTACCCAGTATCCAATCTCCAGTTCCCTATTCTCAGTTCTAAATTTATATAGATTCCCCACAAAAAAACAATGGCTAAACCTGATATTCATCCCAAATGGTATCCAGATGCTAAAGTCTACTGTAATGGTCAAGTAGTTATGACCATTGGTGCTACTAAGCCCGAACTCCACGTAGATGTTTGGTCTGGAAATCACCCTTTCTACACTGGTACTCAGAAAATGATTGATACGGAAGGTCGTGTAGAACGCTTCCTGCGTAAATATGGTATGTCCAGCACTCAAACTGGCGACGATAATCAAAAGTAGCTGGTTGGCTGTAGCTGTTGATAGTGTGGCGGAAGCCACAGACGACCCTGCATAGTGCTGGGTCGCTTGTCATTTAATGCTTGAGCCAACTTGTTATTTTTTAGGAGCATTTATAGTCATCATGGCAGAATCATACTTACTGGAGAAACTTAAATCTGTTGAACAAACTTTTCATGAATTAACACGCCGTTTAGCCGATCCTGATACTGCTAGTAATCCCGATGAGTATCAAAAAATTGCTAAGTCTCGTTCTTCTTTGGAAGAGGTAGTTAATACCTATGAAACTTGGAAAACAGTCCAGGATGAATTGGTAGGGGCGCGTCAGATCCTCAAAGAGTCCAATAGCGATCTAGAGTTGCATCAAATGGCAGCAATGGAAGTTAGTGAACTGGAAGAAAAGCTAGGATATTTGGAAAGCCGCTTAAAGGTGTTGCTGCTACCCCGTGACCCCAACGATGATAAAAACATTATGTTGGAAATCCGCGCTGGTACTGGTGGTGATGAAGCTAGTATCTGGGCTGGGGATTTACTGCGGATGTATTCCCGCTATGCTGATGTCCAAGGTTGGAAGGTGAAGCTGGTCAGCGAGTCCTTGGGGGAAATGGGCGGGTTTAAAGAAGTAATTCTAGAAATTCAAGGTGATAGTGTTTATAGTAAGCTGAAGTTTGAATCAGGTGTACATCGTGTTCAGCGTGTACCAGCAACGGAATCGGGAGGAAGGGTTCACACTTCGACTGCGACTATAGCGATTATGCCAGAAGTGGATGAAGTGGAAATCCACATTGACCCGAAAGATATTGAAATGAGTACGGCGCGTTCTGGTGGTGCGGGTGGACAAAACGTGAATAAGGTGGAAACAGCCGCTGATTTGTTCCACAAACCTACGGGGATTCGGATTTTCTGTACTGAAGAACGGAGTCAGTTGCAGAATAAAGAACGGGCGATGCAAATTCTCCGGGCTAAGTTGTATGAGTTGAAATTGCGAGAACAACAGGATGCTGTGACTTCCATGCGGCGCTTACAAGTGGGTACAGGTTCTCGTTCGGAAAAAATTCGCACTTACAATTATAAAGATAGCCGGGTGACTGACCACCGTTTAGGTCAAAATTTTACCCTTAACCCTATTTTGGAAGGTGATATAGAGACGGTAATTCAATCTTGTATATCGCAAGATCAACAAGAAAGGTTAGCAGAATTAGCCGCTTCTGGTTCTAGTAGCTAATTTACCTCATAAATATCTTAGAAAACCGCTTGTTGTTATTTTTTGCACTTACAGGCGGTTTTCTTATGGGAATGGGAAGGATTGATTGCTTTTACTCCTCATTTTCATTAACCAAGTAGTATTGACCTTGATTTACACGATAAACTTCTGATTTATTTTCCCCATCGTCACAAAACTGTACTTCAATTCCCACAGCTTGAGAAATCCAATTGGCGTTATTAAAATATTGTTGAACTGAAAAACCTTCTGCTGGATATGTGCGACACCAAGCAGGCCAAACCTCTGGTTTCCAAATATAGCCTTCAGCTTTGAGCAGGTCTTTAATTGCAATAGTACCGTTGCTACCTTTACCATCCTGATTACCAACTTTAACAGTAATATACCGTATAGTCCCCACACCAATAAAAGGTTGATAATCTGACCAATTTAATACAGAAATTTTCGTTCTGCTGTTTAATTCGTCAAGAAAAGGTGATGAATTTGTACTTTCTGTGATAATAAATAAAGTTTCAACTGCACGAGTTAAAGCAACATAAAATAAACGTCTTTCTTCATTTACTACAGACTCAATGCTATCACCAAAGACACGGGTAAACATTAAATCAGGATGTATCAAGGGATAACAACGAGGAATAGCATCAAGTATTATAACTACATCTTTTTGAAGACCTTTATATTTGTGTGCAGTTGATATAGTTACTAATTTTCTTGATTCTTCAGGAAGGTATGAATGCACTAATTCTAAAAAACTCTCAAGTGTACCATTTTTATATTTACTCCTTTTATTTTGATAATTCACATACCAAGGTAAACTATTTTTTCGACTGAGTAATACTACTTTTTTACCTTGTTTAATAGTCTTGTTAATTAGACGTAAGATAGCAGGTGTTATATTGTCACCAGAATAATTTTCTTGCTCTGTGGGAGTTGGTTCAAAGCTAGACATATCAGCAATATTAACTATTCCAGGAATCTTTTTATCAGCGCGAGCAGGAGTACCCAAACCTTGCATTAACTTATTACCAATATCAACAATAGAAATAGCTGAACGGTAATTTGTAGCTATATTTAATTTATGTGATGGCTGGAAGAATTGGTGAAAATCCTGATAAAATCGGAGGTCAGAACCAGCGAAACCATTAATTGCTTGCCAGTCATCACCAACGCAGAAAAATAGTGCTTGAGGATTTTGCTTTCTGATGGCTTCTATTAGATTATAGAATAGTTCCGAAAAGTCTTGATATTCATCAATCATGATGTATCTGAGACTTTTTAAATCACCAGTTCCTAATCTACGGCGAAATATAGTTTGTCCTGATGCAAGTACCTCTACAGCTTTTTGCATTAGTCCATCAAAATCTTCTTCACCTCTATCCTCAAGACATCTTAAATAGGATTTATAAAATCTATGTGCTAAATTCAAAAATTGTTCTTCAATCTTACTCACACATTCGTGTTTATAAATAATTTTTCTTAACTCTTCTGAAGTTAAAGAAAGTTTACGGCATCGTTGAATAAATCCTTTTACTACTGTCGTAAATCTATCTATTGATCTATCTTTTATCCTTGACCAAATTGTTTCTTCACTCAGTCGGTTACATTGAATACCTAAATTTTCTAACTTATCTTTGAGTAATTCACAAAAAACTTCTGCTCCTTGATCTTTAAGAGGTCTTGGTGATAATGCTATTAACTGCCAGTTGGGACGATTTGCCCAATACTCTCGCTTTTCATGGGACATATCATCATAATCTGGATCTCCTTCTAGTCCAAAATATTCAATAACTATTCCCTGTTTTTCTCCAGTCAATATTGTAAAATCAGGACGGTAATTTATGCCATTCCACCAAAAGTTACGCTCATATTTGTATTTAATATTATGTTCAAATAAAAAGTTAGCAATTAGTTTTTCACCAAAAGATTTATAGTAGTTACCATCAATTCCTTCTCTTGGTAATGAGCGACGATAACGCAGCATTTCTTCTGGAGTTTTATCATAGCCACCTGAAATTATGCGCTCCCAGTCTTCATGAAATGCTGCCGTCATCAAATCTCGTATTTTTGCATAAAATATTGGGTGTTGTAAGTATTGATCAATTATAATCTGTAAAGCGCGGCTTTGGTTCTGTTCTCCATCTGGTTCATCAAAAAGAATATTTTCAGGATGAACTAAGGCATAAGCTAAGGCATGGAAAGTCATTGCATGGGGAACAGAATTTTGTAATTCTAACTTTAGACGTTCTCGCATTTCTTCTGCTGCTTTGCGATTGAAGGCTAAAAGTAACATTTCCCCTGGTGCAATACCACAATGTTTCTGTAAAAATATTGCTCGGTTGACTAATGTTGATGTTTTACCACTTCCTGCTCTAGCTATTACTTGTATATGACTTTCAAGAGTGCCAATTGCTGCTACTTGTTCAAGATCAGGAGAGGAGTTTAAATTAGTGTTTACCCAATTTTGGATGTACTTTAATTTTTCCGATTGGTATTCTTTAAATGATATATATTCTGTACAATTTGCTTCATAAAATTTATCAGCATTAAGAAAGTTGTTTTCAAGTTCATTTTTTATATTTTGTAGTAAAGATAATCTTTGAGCATTTCTTCTTTCAATTTCTAATATTTGAGCCTCGCGTCTTTCTGCTTCTCGTTTTTGTGCTTCCAGTTTTTGAGCATTTCTTCTTTCAGTTTCTAATCTTTGAGCCTCGCGTCTTTCTGCTTCTCGTTTTTGTGCTTCCAATTTCTCAGCTTCACACCTTTTTTTATTTTCTTGTTCCATTTGCTCTATTAATGCAAGTCTTTTTTCCAAAGAAAGGGGTAATTCCAAAAAAAAAGGTGGTTCTAAAGCATTAAATTCTCTAATAAATCTATTTTTTTCATACCTACAAGTATAATTACCAACATAATTATAGGCAGACTGACTCCAAGCAGGGTAGGTTACCCCAATCTCTAGAATCGTACTGTTTAGTGAGCTATCATCTTTTAATAAAAATGAAACTCTTCCTTTTCCTCTAACAATGTGGATAACTTCTCTTCCCAAAAGTATTTCCCAGAGGTCATCATTATCACCAATAACCTCTGCAAACTTTTTAACAGTATCAATCTGTGAACTGCTATCCATAAACACCCCTCTATCATAATCAGCAATTGTGAATAAATTGCTAGTAGCGTTATTTTATATAATTGTCATAGTTGTAACATAGATAGGGTACAATTTAACATCAACATTATTGATGATGCTTGTAAAATTATCTTTAACTTCTCTAAGGATGAGGAGTTATTATAAATGGTTATATAACTTTTATCCCTGCTCGAAATTCCCGCAGCGCTTGAGCATGATTTTCTATATTAACACAACGCATCAATAAATCTACATCTAAACTCGGTAAAAGTTGCGATTTACTAACAGCTTCATATCCCTCATTTCCTAAACTATAAAACAATAATTCATCATTCATCCAAAACCAAACTTCAGGAATTTGTAACCGTTTGTATGCTTCCAGTTTATTAATTCCTCCACTACTAACAACTACCTCAATTACTAAATCAGCACGTTTGCTATTTGGTCTCAATTCATAAGATTTATCGCTTTCTTTTTTAACTTTTTCAAATTCATTTTCTAGGGTAACAGAACCAGTAGGAGTAAAATCTAATTCCAAAAATTCTAAATAAATTTCTAGTAAAGCCCCAATACGTTCTTTGATAGTTTCGTGTTTTTTTCCTGGCATTTTCCGAATCTCCAATACTCCATCTAAAAAGGATAACCTTAACCCTGGGCGCTCAATTAGCTGTTCAACAGCTTTAAATTCTCTCCAGGTTAAGTCACTAATTAAAATAGGTTCTGCTTCTCGTTCAATGAGTGTAGTTATCATAATTTAAACCCAAATTTAGAGATTGAATTTTGCTCAACGCGAGATAATACAAAAACAGAGTCTCATGAAAAACATCATGCAAGCATACGAACTCAAAGGAAAAATTGATCAATCTGGTAACTCTTAAGGACTAAATACCTTAAACCACCTATTTAGAACTGTATTGATTGTTTGTTTGATTTGATGGTTGCGATTCCATCGTTGAAAAGCGATTTCGTAATCTTCACCTTGGGTTTGAAAAGTATTCCAAATATCTAAGGATATGGCTAATCCGCAACCTAGTAAGATATAAAGTGACCAAGAAATACCACCACTAATGGCATCCATTGCTAGGAAAAAAACATTAATAATTGCGTAATTTCCCAGACGTTTTTTAAATTTACTTTGACGATAAAGATTAAAAGCTTGACGCTGTTCAACTTCGTTTTGTTTACCTAACCAATCCCGTTCCGCTTGTTGGAGGATATCGGGTGATATTTGTAACTCTGTGGCAATTTCCACTATCTGCTGATAGGAAAATTCTTGATCATTATCGTCTACTTGACGGGCGATCGCTAATTGCAGAATTTGCTGGACATCATCTTGACTGTAGGAACGCAGGCTGTCAGAGTTAAATGCTGTCATAATTGTTACTCAAATAATAGTTTTAATAGAGAACCACGCTACCATCAGCAATATTTACACCATTTCTAGGTTAGCAAATTTAAACCAATCTGGTGTTCAATTAGTTATGGTTGGGAAAAAGATATATAGCCGTTATTAGATGAGGCAAGGGCGCAGGGGCTGCGCTCCTACGGGTTTTCAAGCAGCATTATTATGAAAACTTTTTTATTCATCTCCTGTGGAATCTAATTTAGCCACGCATAAGGGATTATTCAAGGCAATCGTTAATCATACATATATCCATTACCAAGAAGTCAAAAAATTCCATCCTTCTTTTTCGTCTCCTTCCTCTTCTCCTTTTGAAGTGTTGACATTTTCTCCTTGAAGTACATGATTGTATTCTCCTGAATCAACCCATTTTAATAATTCCCCTGTCCGCATCACTAACCAAGAAAGATTAGAATCTGAATAACTTAATATTTTCGTAACTTGATCTAAACTATCAACACTATTAGCAGCAAATTCGCGGGATTGAATGAGGAAATCTTCGATCACATGAGGAGTTAAATACTCTTCTGGTAAACCTGCAAGTTTCATCAGTGCGGTCGTTGCCACATCAATATCCTGACAAGCTAATAAACCAGCACGGTCAGCAGTGAACTTTGCCATCATTACCCAATTATATAACGCTAATTCTACACCACTAGCTATCAATCCTCCTAACCCTAATGTGGTACTGCTGATCCATATCTTTAATACTGGCATCACAATTGACATTTGATGATAAATCATGTGCTGACTTTTAATTCGAGCAATTTCGTATCCAAAAATAAACAGCAATTCATCATAATTTAACCATTCCATTGCTTCTATATTAATACCAACAATGGGTTTTTCTACGCCAATAATATAGGTTCTAATATGTCCTGTACCTCGAAATAAATACAATTCAGGAATAGTTGTCACATCAAGAATTTGGCAAGCTTCTAATAATGGTTGATACAATTGGGGAAAATTCCGAGGTGTGACTCTGATTTCACTAGCAATACTTTGTAATCTCAGTAAACGATCAATACCATATTCGTTGACTTTTTTGAGTAAAGGAGAAAGTCCAGGCATACTTTGTAAAGAAGCTAAGGCTTTTTTATCGAAGGGGTGTTCGTAGGCTGTTGAACTAAGTCCAGTTAATATTTTTTTGGTCATGGGTAGTAATTTTAATTAAATCGGTTGATTCGATAGATTCGATAGATTTTATAAAAAAGATAAAATCCAGGGAATAAATTCCCTGTCTCATAGCTAAAGTCGGTTAAAACCGACTATTTTTTCTTTATTTATGCTATTGAGAACATAAAATTTGATTTTTAGTTATAGGACTTTCGCAAAACAGAATCAAATTATAGGTAATACCCTGCGGGAAGCAAGCTACATGAATTACCATTAGAGGATGTTTGAAAAGTTTTGAATGTATAGACTGACCCCTCTCCAAACCTCTCCCCTGCAAGGGGAGAGGCTTTAAAACCCCCATTCCCTTGCAGGGAAGGGGGGTAGGGGGGTTAGGTTTTTGGAGATTACGGGTTTGATATAATACTTTTCAAACAACCTCTTACACAAGAATAAGGTTTACGGCTGCACCACGCAGGGTATTAGCCACATTTTACGTAATTCGTAAGTTAATTATAGTGCGTTTCAAGGTACTTTAGCTATGAGACTGGGAATTGATTCCCAGGCTTTCTTTTGTTAGCCAGTTCCAATACAGGTTGTGGTTGAAAATGTTCCATCACATACTCCTTAATAACAGGTTGTAAGATATATTTACCTGCTTTTTGTTCAATTAAACAACGTGAATATAACCTTTCTATTCCTTGCCAAAAATGGGATTTAGAAACATGAGCTAATTTATTTGCTAAATCAGTAATTGTAATTTGTGAGTTAATTGCCAAATAGTACATGATTTGCTGTTCCAAAACTGAGAGACAATTTAACTGTTGTTCCAGCAACTTGTGAAGATGAGTATTGACTAATAGGGTATTTTGTGCTAGGAATTTTTTAATATCACCATTAAATAAGTTAATGATGGTATTGACAAGTATTTTTATTTTTAAAGGATTATTGCCATATAAATTGCATAATTGGTATTTTTGTTCATCTGTTCCCAGCATTTGTTGTGATTGCAGTAGAGAAAAGGCTACTTCTGATGAACCCAGCAATCTCAAAGAACGTACAGATGATAACCAGTTTTCCAGTAAGCTGATTTGGGCAGGTTGATTGCGACAGGTGAAAATTAGACAACTTCGATGATTGGTTTCGGCAATCATTTGGATAAAACGACCGTAGTTGAGATTAAGCTTGTCTAACTCTGTTTCTAAATCATCCAAGATAATCAAGCAACGATATGTACACAGATAATGGAGAACTCGATGGATTTTTGGTTTGCTTTCCTGGTCATTGGATATCAAAGACAGCAAATCAGTTATCATCTCATCAAAGGATAGGACTGTAGGCACTGAACGCCAAAAAATGTAATCAAACTGATCATGAATCTGTTGTGCTAGTTGGGTAGCTAAGGTTGTTTTCCCAACTCCACCCATACCAAATAATCCTAACAGACGACAGCTATCTTGTAAAATCCATGACTTTAGCTGTGTCAGTTCTTTGTTGCGTCCGTAAAATGCCGAAATATTAACAACAGTTCCCCAGTCGTGAAATTCATTTAAATTTGGTTTTTTTTTACGTATTTGTGCGTATGCGGGGGGGAGTGGATATTACTTCAATACTGGTAATAATTTCTCGCCAATCTAGATTTAATCTGCGACATAGTTCTTCAAAGTTGGCATAACTAACAGGTTTACCAGTCAGGAAGTTGCTAATTGTAGCTAAAGATAATCCTGTATCATGAGACAAAGCTCTTTGGTGGGGATAGCCATTGTGTGTGACTGCTATTTTAACTTTGTCAATTTGGTCATTATGAACGCATAGTGATCTTGACATTGCTTATCTTTGATTACTGTATAACTTAATCAGTATATATTAGATTGTCCAATTATATCTTACGTATATTCTCATCTTTGTGCCAGTTAAAGATGTGGCATGGGGATTATATTTTTAACTACGGACTATGTATTAACAAAATTCAGTCATAAGTCAGGTTAAGTCAGGATAAGTCAGTACGGAAGTCAGTACAAGGTTGGGTAAACTGGGGAAATTAACTTTTCCAATACAAATTAATACAGGGTTATTTTCATGACAGCATCTACCAAAACCGTTGTTTTTATTGATCCTAACGTTGCTGACTGGCAGGATCTAGTTAATGGTGTCGAACCTGGTTCACTCGTGTTTATTCTTGACCCCCAACGGGATGGAATTAGGCAAATTACCGATAGATTAGCAACGCTGACAGATATTGATAGTGTTCAGATTATCTCTCACGGTGGAGATGGGAGTTTGCAGCTTGGTTCAAGTGTTTTGAACTCAGAAAACCTCAATGGTTATAGTTCACAATTGCAGCAGTGGGGTAAATCTCTCACCGCTACAGGAGACATTCTGCTGTATGGTTGCGATGTGGCTCAGGGATTTGTAGGTAAAGCGTTTGTCCAGCAAATTAGTCAATTAACTGGGGCTGATGTAGCTGCATCTGATGACCTGACTGGTAGTGCTGTATTGGGTGGAGACTGGGTTTTAGAATATGCCACCGGATTAATTGAAGCGCCTCTGGCTTTGCAAGTTCAGGCAATGGAGGCTTATACTTCCGTTTTACCAGATTATGTTGTAGGTGGATATATAGGCTCTTGGAATCTTAATTCTAATACTCCAACTTCGACTCCATTTAATAAACTAACACATTTATTCTACTCATTTGCAAATGTTAATGCAGATGGTACGGTGACACTACCTAATGATGGAGATGCTTTCAATGACATCACTAAACTTCAACAAATTAAGGCTCAAAATCCTAACCTGAAAATCATGCTTTCCATTGGTGGAGCAATAGAACCAGATTTTAGATCTGCTGTTGGCTCGAAAAGTACGGAGACAACGAGAACAAATTTTGTCAATTCTGCTATCAAATTGATGAATGATAATGGTTTTGATGGAATTGACCTTGATTGGGAAGGGCCTGAATCTAAAGTGGTCGCTAATATCAATCCAGTTAATGAAAATCCACTATACATCAATTTACTGAATGCATTAAACCAAGGGATGGGTGACAAGCTATTAACTACTGCCCTTTATGCTTCTAACTGGAGTTTAACAGGAGAGAATGGTAGCCCATACAACTTAGGTGAAAATTTGAATTGGAATGGAAGTAATAAGTCTGTTTTGGCACACACTTCCGATATTGTTGACTTCATCAATGTCATGGCCTATGACTACAGAGGCAGTTGGACAGGTGATACGACAACAGGACATCAAGCGGCTTTGGGGAACACCACCACAACTGATACTGTTGCTTGGGCGGTTAACTACTATATAAACAAAGGCGTTGATCTTAAAGACATTGTACTAGGGATTCCTCTCTATGGTCGTGACTGGACTGGTGTAAATGCGGGAGCAACCAATGGTCTAAATATGACAGGTACTCCCACAGTAGTTAATCCCCTTTCCGAAATAAGACCTTACAATGAACTCTATCCAAAATTATCGGGGACTCCTGTTAATACAGTTGGCGCAAATGGCTATGGATATTACCGGGGTACGACTGTCATTAATGGTGTTACTTACGACGAAGTTCCTCATATCTACAATTCTCAACTAAAGGAATTCATTACCTACGAAGATACAAAATCAGTTCAAGCCAAAACTAATTACGTCAAAAACCTGGGACTCGGTGGTGCGTTCTTCTGGGAAACCCCACAGGATCTGCCCGTTACTAATCCTGATTCCTTAATCAATGTTGCGGCGACAAACTTAGGGTTTAATAATGTTGTTTTACCCAGTATTACCTTAGCAGTATCATTCTTCAGCAGCGTTGCTGAAGATGGAAATCGGAGTGACGGAAATACCTTTAGGAGTAGCTTAAGTTACACCTTCACCCGCACAGGAGCAACAACCAACGCCTTAACTGTTAACTATGGCATCACTGGTACAGCCGACAGTAGCGACTATACAGGTGCAACACCAGGAACAGGAAAAACCATCACCTTTGCTGCGGGTGCAAGTACAGCCACTCTCACTATTTACCCCACACCAGATACCGACTTTGAAAATGATGAAACCGTTCTTTTAACTCTGGCTTCAGGAACAGGTTACACCATTGGTACAACCACAGCCGTCACGGGAACTATTACCAATGATGATAGTGTTGTTGTTTCCCCCAGCATCACCCTAGCGGTATCACCCAGCAGCGTGACTGAAGACGGAACTACCAACCTAATTTACACCTTCACCCGCACAGGAGCAACAACCAACGCCTTAACCGTTAACTACGGCATTGCGGGTACAGCTAACAGTACAGACTATACAGGAGCAACACCGGGAACAGGAAAAACCATCACCTTTGCGGCGGGTGCAAGTACAGCTACTCTCACTATTAACCCCACAGCCGATACCACCGTTGAAAGTGATGAAACCGTTCTTTTAACTCTGGCTTCAGGAACAGGTTACACCGTTGGTACAACCACAGCCGTGACGGGAACTATTACCAATGATGATGGCACAAATACAATGGTCAATTTTGGTAATATTTATACGGCTCACACAGACTTAACTCTAGCGCAAGGATGGACTGGCTTTGATAAATATCCACGCCAGTTAGCAGATGTAAATGGTGATGGACGTGCTGATATTATTGCCTTTGGTTATGATCATGTCTTTGTATCTATTGGAAAAGCTGACGGCACTTTTGCACCTAAAATTACAGCCCTGAGTAATAATTTTTCTTACGCAACGGGGTGGACTAGTTTCGAGCAATCTCCACGCCAGGTAGCAGATGTCAATGGTGATGGTTATGCTGATATTGTCGGTTTTAGTTCTAACGAAGTATCAGTGGCTCTGGGCAATCAAAATGGTGTCTTTGGTACTCCAAAAACAGCCCTTCTTGGAGATTTCGTCCAAGCAGGGGGATGGAATAGCTTTGATCAATATCCACGCCAGTTGGCAGATGTCAATGGTGATGGACGTGCTGATATTGTCGGTTTTGG
>NZ_VILC01000021.1:0-52270 GCF_009712065.1 Aphanizomenon sp. UHCC 0183
ATTAAATCAGATTGTGACGCTAAAATCTTTTTTCGTTCCTCTATAGGTAACTTTATAAGTTCACGACGGCTGAGAAACTGTTGTTTGAATTCATCAATATTGGCAGAAAATGTGAGTTCACCATTTTCTTCTTCTCGCTTCGCATTTTGCAAATTTTGATAAATTTCCTCGCGGCGTTCTTCTCTTAAATATTGCTGCAATAACAATTGAATTTGTAACTTTTCTTCAATTGAAAACCCTTTTATTGCTTCTACCACATCAGTAAAAATCATAATAGTTATTCTTCACTTTCAATTAATCTTTTACCATTACTAAAACGCTGCAAAAACTCAGGAAAATTCATCAAATCATCAACAGATTCTGATGGTGGCATTTCTACCCAATTTGCTTCAGCATTTAACTTATCTACATAAATGTAGAATGCCTCTTGGTCATCTCGATGAGATAAAACATAAGCACGTAATTCTTTTGTACTCATACCTTGGAAGTTAGGCTGACTCATACCACATACCTCCATTTACCATTAGGATATATTTCTATCATATTCTCTTCACCTGCGAGAATAAATACATTACCTGTACGTTTATCAACTCGAACCAAGTTTATGGGTAAATATAGTTTAGTTAACCAACAACACAGAATAAATAACTGCGTTTTTTGCTCAGATGTAGGAATGACCCTTACTCCTCAATAAAACTCATTATAACGAATATATCACTCCTTCTCCTCTTTGCATCTTTGCGCCTCTGCGCCTCTGCGTGAAACAAAAAATAACTAACTCACACTAATTCCGCAGCTAGAAGCCTACCCTCAACTGGTTCATACTCATCTTCTAGTAACCATAACTTAGCTGCTTCATAATTATTACTAGAAAATACAACCTTATCACCCTGTTTTGGATCATAAATTCGACAATTTCCTTCACTGTCGCAAAGCAATAACAGAATATAGGTCGGTGATAACATCGGATCTATCCATACTTCTGTAAATTCCCAGTTATTCTTCACTATATCTGGTGCGGGGGATGACGTGGTATTGGTTGTCTGCATTTATTTTTATCTCCCCATAGTAAAGTGGAATATTACTACCATCTGGACTAATTCTATATTCTATAACCTGAAACTTGTTTTTTCACTGACCTTATCTCAGCGATTCCTGCGGAGCGCTTCGCTATCGCCTTCTGGTACTGAGTTCCGCACAATCGCACTTCTCTACCATAATCTAACTAAGAGCGATTTCATTATTTTTTCACTATGTAAAATGTGTGATTATCTTTTATTTTATAATCTACACTTGCAGCAATCTTTGTTTTTTCTGTAACTATAAGTTCAGGATATTCGGTATTATCTAATTGAATTGTTAAAATAGGTTTTTTATAAAACCTACCTTCTTTTGCTTGGATAATTAACATATCTCCAACTTTTATCGTATAATTTTCAAGCTCAAACGCCAATACTTTATTGCCAAAAATTTTAATTACATTTTCTACTTTCTGAAAAGTATGTCTGGATTCTTCTTTAATAACTTGTTCAAATAATGTCTGAAAAATAGCTTGACAATATTTCTCTAAAAATTGAATATAAGGTTCTAATTCAGATATGCTGAGGATATCATCTACTTCTTCTGAACCGTGAGCAATTTGGTTTCTTCTTTCAACCAAATCATTTATTTTATTATACAAAATATCCTTTTCTATTCTAGAAATAGTATTTTGGTTTAAACCAATTTCATTTTTAAGTTCTTCATTTTTTAACAATTCCTCATTCAAATCCAAATTTAACTTGTTGAATAACTCTACAATTTTGTTATGTTTTAAATTACCTGACAAAAGAACAAAAGCATCTGTATTAATTTGGTATTTGGTAGGATTGACTATACAATTATTAAGTTTCTTTAGCACTTCCTCTTTTGTAAGATGCTGATATTTGGCACTTTCCCTACTGGTAATAGTATTTATTAATTTTAAAGAAAGTTCAAAATGATTGTCTCTGATTTTTTCGTGTAAGTAGGTAAAGAGAAAAATTTAAAGGTATGTGACGAAATGTAAATTCAATGAATGCTTTGCAAATAGGTTGTTTCACGGTTTTTACAAAACTAAACATATATCGTTTTTATTATGTTTACCTACTTATTTGTGTATATTCAGGTATGACAGTCGATAGAAAATCAAGATACTCTTTAATCCATATTTCTACATATTTTTCTAGCAGTCCATATAGTGAGATAATAGATGCTTTATATTCAAATATTCGCTTATCTGTTCTAAAACCCCTATAGTGACTATTTAGAGTATTAAGTAAATTTTTGATTTGCTCATTATCATTATCTTGAATATGATAAGCAGCTACATCATTTACATATTGAATATGTTTCAAATATTCTCTAATTTGATTGAGTTCTCTTTTAAAGTTTTCTAATGATTCTATATTCATAATTTCTACCAAAGTTTATTTAATATACTTTTGTAGAAAGTTATCAAAATATTCAATTCTTGTTTCCAAGGCTTTTTTGGTAGCATACCTACCCTCAAAAAGAAAACGATTATTTTCTTCTTCTACACGTAACATTTTTTCATCAGAATACATCTCATTCTTTATCGCGTTCTTATGTTTTAGTAATTGATTCTTGAAGGAAATTTTTTTAGCAAACACTTGCATCATTGAGTCATAAACTATTTTTAAAGGAATTTTTCTATTCCGCTCTCCTTTTGGTGGAATAAAAGCTTGATTTCCTAATATATGATAAATTATGTCAATAGTCTCATTAAATAGACTTTCCAGGTTTTTCATTGTTTGATCAGAATAGCTATTTGCTTGTTTTAAATATTCATCTAAAAATTTATCAACTCCTGTAGATTTTAATTTATCTATATGACGATAAGCAAAGAAGCGTAAGACTAATTCTACATCTTCCATCTTTTTATAAGATTCATTTTCTAGTAATTTTTCTTCTCCTTCACATTCTAAAGGGAAATTCCACATTTTCCGGAAATATTCATTTTGAGAAAGTTTTATACATAATTGGTTAAATTTTCCATTTTGTAACGCATTTCTTGTTTCTTGGTGAGTTAACTTTTCTCCACCACTGTTGAGTCTTTCAAAAACTATTCGTTTAAGTTCTTCAGCTTCTTCTTGACTTTTAGCTGTTTCTTGTAATAAAACAACAGATGATAAATAGCGTCTATCTATACCTCTTCTCACTTGCTCTGGTAAGGTTTCATATTTTCTACCATTTAGTTCTCTCCAATACTGTAGTCCTTCCAGTTGAAAATTACCTTGATAAAAATCATCAATAGCAGTTAATCTTTGTTGTCCATCCATTACTTCATAGAGAGAATATTCTATTTCATATAAAAAGATAGGTGGGATTGGTACATTCATAATGAATGATTCTATCAACCTAGATTTACGAACGTTATCCCATCTTTTTCTACGTTGATATTCAGGATCAAGAATATATTTTTTACTCTCAAGCATTTTCGGTATACTATCTAACGGATAACGAGCTTGTTCCGTAACAATTCTAATTTCACCCTTTTTATATTTTTCATTAATTTCTTCGTCTGATGCTGATTCATGATTTGTATCTAAATTATCTAGAAAAGTAAAAGTTTCGCCTAAAATTAATTCACTATTTGCAATCATATTAGTTATTCCTTATGTTATTAATAATCTAGTTCCAGGTTAATTATCATTAGCCGTTACCAGTATATCATATTCTGCCACAAACACCAGTTTCATTAATTCTAAAAGTCACTAACCAACCTGTAGGATATTTTTTTCGCGCTTTTTTTCAGTAATACTGTCATCAACATCAATAAAATAATCACCACTATTGGTGTTCAATTACCATAAACCAATTGTAATGATCATTTATTAATTCAGGACGAACTCGATTAAAAACAACATGCGCTTTTTCTCCACGCGCATTTCTTTCTGCTTCTCTTCTAGGTAATTCTTCCAGTGGTATTGTAAATTCTGGAAAAATTCTCCCTGGTTGACGACGACGCACAGATTTTGTATTACTCATAATTCACCTTACCTCATTTTGATCAATTACCAATTATTCTTGATTTTCAAGTAAACCTTTCCCATTACTAAGTTTAATTTAACCAATTCCTAAGAAATTCTTCAATGCAGTTTTATATTTATTCTTCAACTTCTTAGAAATCAATCCTCCCTGTTGAATTTGTGATACAATATCAGCAGATAAACAATCTTTGGGTATAGGACTACCAGAAGTTATACAAATAGCAAGATCATTTGCATCCATTTCACGAGCAAAATAGTAAGCTATAATAGATTCCTTTTTAATAAAACTTGGTAAACTCGGTCTGGTACTAAAACACAAACTCTTTCAGAGTTATTTTTCTTGTCTGTTAAATTAACAAATAAATATTTATTATTAGAAGTTTTTGCAATTGCGACGTAAAAATGTTGTCCATTAGGAGGTGTATCAATTAAAAATACATCTCCTATGTTTATAGAAATACTAGACACTTAGCACCTCATCTAAATATGCTTCCCTCAGTGCTATTTGTCTAATTTCCTGAATTTCTTCCTCACTTTTACCAACATTTTTCAGAATATCTTCTACTGAAATGGGAATAGCAGAACCATGAGGATCTTTCCACTCTGGTAAATCATGAGTCCATTCAGCAACATGAAATGGATCAAGATGTCCAAAGCTTTGATATACCTCTTGAAGAATCTCTTCCTCTTCTTCGCATAGTTCATCATTTCCTGGATCTTTGACTAAGTAAACAAGAAAGTTCTTATCACCAGGAGAAATGTACTCAGACCACAGAGGTAGAGCATCATCAACAGGTTTGCGTTTAATTAGATCATAAACACCACTAAGAACAGGACCATATTTCATTGATACATAATGATCACCTGTAATTGGCTGTTCTATTCTTTCTAACGCAATACGATCAGCTATATAGAGCATTTTTAGCAAACCTAAATATTTGATAGGCTTACCATGCAGCTTCATAAGTATAGCTGCGGCTTCTACAGCTTTTTCTGGGTGAAACCGAAACTGGATAGGCATAATTATCCTTGAGAAGCAGTGTAGTACATCTATATTATAAATCTTGATCTGAAAACGCGAAAATTTATTATACAAATCTCAGACTATATCATTACTCAGTTTATTCTGGACTTTGATCTTTTCCCTTCTCCTCTCTGCGACTCTGCGCCTCTGCGTGAGAAAAAAACAAAAAAAACGGTAGAGAACCAAAGTCCTCCACCGTGCAATTAACAATTAAAAAACCTAACTAAGACTCAACACCTTGGGGTAATAACTCCCGTGTTTGCTGAGAACTAACTTGGACAATGCCATTTTCATCAACATCAACAAGAGCAGTATCGCCGTCTTTGATGCGTCCAGACAGAATTTCTTCCGCCAAACTATCTTCCAATAAGCGCATAATTGCCCGACGTAATGGCCTTGCACCGTAGCTAGGACTGTAACCCTCAGTGATCAAGCGATCCTTGAAGCGGTCTGTGACTTCTAAGACAATGCCTTTTTCCGTCAACCTACCAAACACTTCCTTGAGCATGATTTCGGCAATTTGGGTAACTTCCAGCTTATTCAATTGACGGAAGACGATAATTTCATCTAACCGGTTCAGGAACTCAGGACGGAAGTAATTCTTCAGTTCCTCATTCACCAAAGAACGAATCCGGTTGTATTGAGATTCGTTAGCATCTTCAGCAAAATCGAAACCAATACCGCTACCGCCTTTTTCAATTACCTTAGAACCGATGTTGGAAGTCAAAATCAGCAAGGTGTTCTTAAAGTCCACCGTGCGACCTTTCGCGTCAGTTAAACGCCCATCTTCCAAAATTTGTAAGAGCATATTGAAGACATCGGGGTGGGCTTTTTCGATTTCGTCGAATAGCACCACAGTGTAAGGACGACGACGGACAGCTTCTGTTAACTGACCACCTTCGTTGTAACCGACATAACCTGGAGGTGAACCGATCAATTTACTGACGGTGTGGCGCTCCATGTATTCGGACATATCTAAGCGAATCATGGCTTCTTCCGAACCGAAGAAGTAGGAAGCCAAGGATTTCGCCAATTCAGTTTTACCTACCCCAGTTGGACCGGAGAAGACAAAACTAGCGATCGGCCGATTCGGATTTTTTAACCCAACACGAGCGCGACGGATGGCTCTGGAAACAGCCTTAACAGCGTCTTCTTGACCGATGAGGCGCTGATGTAAGGTGTCCTCCATGTGCAGCAACTTCTCGGACTCAGATTCGGTAAGTTTGTTCACCGGTACACCTGTCCAAGAAGCGACAATGTGAGCAATGTCTTCTTCTGTAACTACAGGTTCAACGCCGTCACCACTAGCACCGTTACTCTTGGTTTGAGCAATGGTGCGGATTTCGGCTTTGATTTCCATTTCCCGATCGCGCAATTCTCCCGCCCGATCAAAGTCCTGGGAACGGACTGCATCATCTTTTTCTTTTAAGATTTGCCGTAGTTCCTTGTCTAATTCCTTGGCTGCTGGGGGCAGTTGGGAGTTAATCAAGCGCACCCGTGAACCCGCTTCATCCATCAAGTCAATGGCTTTATCTGGCAAAAAGCGATCGCTAATATAACGATCAGACAATTTCGCCGCCGCTACCAATGCTTCATCGGATATCTTCAGCTTGTGGTGTGCTTCATAGCGATCGCGCAAACCATATAAAATTTCTATTGTTTCATCAACAGAAGGTTCACCCACCATTACAGGCTGGAAGCGTCTTTCCAACGCTGCATCCCGTTCAATGTGCTTGCGGTACTCATCCAAAGTAGTCGCACCGATACATTGCAACTCACCCCGCGCCAAGGCTGGCTTGAGGATATTCGCTGCATCAATCGCCCCTTCGGCTGCACCTGCACCAATTAAGGTGTGAACTTCGTCAATTACCAGGATGACATTACCCGCAGAGCGGATTTCATCCATAATTTTTTTGAGACGTTCTTCAAATTCACCGCGATATTTAGTTCCTGCTACTAGCAAACCAATATCGAGAGTGACTACACGCTTATCTTCTAAGATATCGGGGATATCCTTACTAGCGATACGTGAAGCTAAACCTTCAGCGATCGCGGTTTTACCAACACCTGGTTCACCAATCAACACGGGATTGTTTTTCGTCCGGCGACCCAAAATTTGAATAACTCGCTCAATTTCCTTGGCGCGTCCCACCACAGGATCAAGCTTGTTATCTATGGCCATTTGGGTCAGATTCGATCCAAACTCATCGAGAGTTGGGGTTTTAGTGCGACCAGAGGGGCCACCCGGCGTAACTTCCGCCGTTTCTCCCAACATCCGAATCACTTGGGTTCTCACCTTGGTCAAATCTACACCGAGGTTTTCTAGCACCCTGGCTGCGACACCTTCCCCTTCGCGGATCAGTCCCAACAGCAGATGCTCGGTACCAATGTAGTTATGCCCCAATTGGCGTGCTTCTTCCAAGGATAGTTCTAAAACCCGTTTTGCTCGTGGCGTAAACGGAATTTCCACGGCGACAAAGCCTGAACCCCGTCCTATGATTTTTTCAACTTCAATGCGAGCATCTTTGAGATTAACTCCCATTGATTTCAGCACCTTGGCGGCTACTCCTGTGCCTTCGCCAATCAGACCCAAGAGGATCTGCTCAGTTCCGACAAAGTTGTGACCTAAACGGCGGGCCTCTTCTTGGGCCAGCATGATTACCTTAATGGCTTTTTCTGTGAAGCGTTCAAACATGGCATTTTTCCCATCACCTGCGTCGTGCCGGTATGCTGATTTTAGCACAGGCTAAAATTTTGGATATCTATATCAACAATAGTAGATATCCAATTACGATGACACAGGTTGATCGGTTAATGAGTAGCTATTAATTACTTTTCCTGGGGTTTGTGTACTGAGGAGAGTGATATTACCAGCATTTTGGGGACTAAATCCAAACAATAGACCATTGATGTTGCGATTTTTGTTAGTAGTCCCAAATAAACCTAGATATCATAAAGTGTGTGGCAATGTCAAATTAATTGACTTAATCATAAGTTTTTTATATAGATAAAAGTTTTAATAGAATATATTTTGATATAAAATCAGGACAAAAAATCTATTTTATCTTCATAAATGTGGTTAATAGTAGAGCTAATTTTTTCAAGTTTTGTTGTAAATTGTCAAAGCGGTAGTTATATCAAAAATTATTTGTGAGAATTATGTAACATACACGGAATTTATGTAAAATGGATAAGCTCTAATACTGTTTACTCCCGGTTCGCCTATTTTAAATTGAGTTAGAAAAAACCTGAACGATTTAATAGGGGTTTTAGCCTATAATTCAAATGTACTATGACGTAGGCGATAGCGAAGCGCTGCTGCAAGCAGTTCGCATAAAAATAGAGTTTTTAGCACCGAGGGTAGTTCAAGCTAAATTTCGGGAAATCGCTAAAACCATTACGAAACCTAGATTTTCTATTTTTTTGGCAATTTCTCGAACTCCAAAAAAAATGAGCGAACCGGGAGTGTTTATTTAGGGTTTGCTGAATAAGTTGTCTGTGAGGGCAGGGAACAGGGAACAGGGAACAGTTTCAACTATCTGGATATCCTCAATTTTCCAAATCCGACCCAGGAAAATGCACCGATTTTGAGACACTATCAGCCAAAACCTTGCACTTTTTTGTGATAACAATCCGCGAAACCCTTATTAATAAATGGTTTTAGCTTTATTTAGCAAGCCCTATTTATTTCCAAACAAATAGTACAATAATACTATTGTAGTGGACTCTGGTGGAACTTATGTCTATACGTTTTAAATTCAATCCAGAGAAAGCAGTTGAAACGGCTGCTCTATTCTTAAAACTTCGCGGGAACAGGAATTCCATGAAGTAAGTAGGTGAACACAATAAAACCAATCTGTGTAAAGAAAAGTAAAATCGCCCAAACCCTCTTCACTCTTGCCTCTTGCATGAGTGCCTCTTGCCTTGCCATAACGACGATTTTCAAGGCTAACCTACTTATATTAATGTGGGGGTTGAAGTTAGAGTAGTGCGTTAGGCATTAATGAGAGGAAATAATCATGAATACAGCCAAACTTAGCAGTGACGGTACTCATCAAACGGTCATATTACCAACAGATTTTCAAATGACAGGTACTGAAGTCTTATCTTCTTTCTATTCCAGGGATGCGGGAATCAATTAAAGAAGGATTAGCAACACCAATTGCAGAATGTGATGCGGAATTAGAGTGGTAAATTGGAAATTAGTTTATACTAAACAAGCTCAGAAAGATGCTAAAAAATTAGCTGCAAGTAATTTAAAAGATAAAGCGCAAAGTTTACTTGATATTATTCAGGTCAATCCGTTTCAAAATCCTCCACCTTATGAAAAGTTAGTAGGAGATTTAGAAGGTGCGTATTCACGACGGATTAATATTCAACATCGTTTAGTATATGAAGCAGGGGAAACGCATCTAAATTTTATTGACAGAACACCATTTTTGTGTATAAACGAAAGAATCGGTATTTATCGTTTGATTGATTTTTTCAGAGTCATCGTGATGGTTTAAATTATTGTCAATAAGTAGACGTTAATGCAAATGTTTGGGTCATTATTGAGATGCGTTTCCCCTGGTATATGAAGTGATTGAAGATAAAAATATTCTTGGCAATATCCTCAAGATGATAGTGAACGGAAATCTTGTAATAGACGGTAAGATACAAAAAACTCACCCTCTCCAGAGCTAATACTTATTTAAGCATGATTATTGACAATAATTTTGGCTCTTCGGTAATTGTTACGAACTTCAAGGATTGCCTTTAGAACTTTGCTTACACTCTCATCTAGATTTTCATGATCTGTTTTGCATTCAACTTCTGGGTCAATTGGTGGTTCATAGGGATCATTAACTCCTGTGAAGTTTTTAATTTCCCCTGATCTAGCTTTTTTATATAAACCCTTGACATCTCGTTGCTCACAAACATCTAACGGAGTATTGACATAAACCTCAATGAAATTACCAATTTTCTGCCGAACTTCATTACGGATATCTCGGTAGGGAGAAATGGCTGCAACCAAAACAATTACACCATTGCGAGTCAATAATTGGGCAACAAAGCCTATGCGACGAATATTTTCGTCTCTATCTTTCTTGCTGAAACTTAAACCCTTCGTTAAGTTCTGGCGGACAATATCGCCATCAAGAACTTCAACTTTATCGCCCTGTTCCAGAAGCTTTTGCTCTACATCTCTACAAATGGTAGTTTTACCCGCTCCACTTAAACCAGTAAACCAAACAGTCACACCTGATTGTTGCATTTTTATGGGTTTGAATTCTAAATCTTAATCAATACCTTGCTCAAAAAAAGAGTATGAAGAGAGGGCTGATGTAGTAAAGTTTCTGCAACATTTATTTACAATGTGTCCCAAATTGCAGCTATCTCGACTTTACCCCCTGTAGGCTAGGTTTATCTAAGTATGTAAAGTTTTGTTACGATATTTAATATTTACTGGATACAGCTCAATCTTTTGGTAGTATCACATAGAATATATTTACTGATGATTTTTAGTAACAATAGACAAGAAATGAAGACTCAAATTAACCCAAATATGGCAAAAATCTGTACAACCCGCCCCTTAAATGCGGAACAAATTAATGAATATCACAAAAAGGGATATGTGATTATTCGTAATTTCTTTGACCGAGAAGAAATTGAACCAATTCGGAAAGCTTGTGAAGCTGACCCCAGTATTAACGGAGCGCAAACGACTGTTAATGACAAAGCAGGGGGATATTTTAAGGTAACACTCTGGTCTGAATTAGGTGATACACTCTTAGGCGTAATGCCACGGACTGCTCGAATGATAGATGCAGTAGAAACTCTTTTAGGAGGAATGGAATGCTATCATTGGCACTCAAAAATCGTCAGAAAATTGACCAATGATGGACAACTACATTTTCATCAAGATTATGCGACTTGGTATGAAGATGGTTGTTTGTTTCCCTATCATGTAACTTGTACTATTGCGATTGATAAGAGTGATAAAGGCAATGGTTGTGTAAAAATGGTGCCTGGTTCCCATAATTTGGGTCGTATTCATCGCGTTCGGATTGGAGATACTAAAGATACTCATTGTCCTGACCCATTTCGTATCGAAAAAGCGTTAGAAAAATTGGGGATTGATTATTGTGAAATGGAACCAGGGGATGCTATGTTTTTCCATTCCAATACGTTACATGGTTCCGACCCGAATAGGTCTGATAGACCTCGAACTTTAATGCACTGTTCTTACAACGCAGTCTTCAATGAGCCAATTATTCGTGAAGGACAAGAACATCATCTCTATCGACCTCTAATTAAGCTACCTGATTCTGTAATTAAAGAGGGTAAATATAGCTCAATATTTGATGGACACATATTCCATGAACCAGAGGTAGAAGGAAAACCAGGCGCAGGTGTATTTTTTCGACGGGTAGACAGCGACGTGAATTACAATAAATAAATCATCATTAATCGTTTAATTTCTTGTTAGCAATTATTGACATATAACAAAAGCTATTGTCAATCCAATATAGCTATCAATTAGTCAAAAAGCAACAAGAGACTGAGATGAAATTAGGATTTTATCTCAGTCTGAACAAGCTAATGCGTGGTACATTTTTCTTACTATTTATTAAGGAACAAAAAGCATGGAAAAAACTGAACATTGTGGAAAAATGACCACGGGGACTACAGGTTTAAATACTAGTTGGGTTTATAGTGAAGGAAAATTAAATAAAAATCGTCAATATATCGATTACGCCAAAGCTACTAGAGAAGAAATATTTCAATGCATTAATAACCCCCTTTGGTATCAGCAAAGTCTGAAAGATGTGAGTAAAGTTGTGGTGATTTTATCTTCACCCCGTAGCGGAAGTAGTCTCCTATTTCATCTCCTGAGTCAGACTGAACAATTACTTTCTCTTAATGGAGAGCATACACCTTATTACAAACTCAATGGTTACAGTTTTCCTTTTGAGAACTTTCAATCTGATTGCCTAGAAAATATCGAGGTAAGTCAAGAACAGCTTAACAATTTTTCCAGGGATTTTTTATCTGATGTCGGCGTGGGTACTCCCAGAGAAATTTTAACCCCAAAAGATTTGGAAGAATTCATCACAACTATGGCTTTAAGGCTACCGATGCAATGGCCACAATTAGGTTTATCAGCCCAGGAGTATTTTTGGCATATTAGAGAAGGATGTAACAGATATTTTCTAGAAAATCTGACTGGAAATTTATCCTCTCTAGTGATAAATATTTTAGAATCATTATCAATTTTTTCGCCAGAATTTAATCCCTTTTATTATGACCTTAAACCCTCTTTATTAAAAGCATCTTTCCCCAACACTAATATTTCAGTAGCACCACCTAATTCACATTTTTGTATTGAAGAACCCCCTTTTGTCGTTATTAAACCTCGTCGTTGTCCTACTCCAGAGGAAATTAGTAATAAACCTTGGTTATTAAAGGCTTCAATTGATGCTTTTCGCCTTCCTTTACTTAAGCAACTGTTTCCTAATGCCGAGTTTAAAATTATTCATCTGACTCGGTTTCCTGCTACTAGTATTAATGGTATTTATGATGGCTGGCATCATCAAGGATTTTTCTCTCATAATTTAGAAGGAATTGCTAATTTAAACATTCCTGGATATTCTGATGTCTTTCCTTGGGGAAAAAATTGGTGGAGTTATGAACTTCCTCCTCAATGGAAAACGGTAATTAATCAACCCTTAGAATATATTTGTGGTTTACAATGGTCTAGTACACATGAAGCAATTTTAGAAAGTTTAGAACAAGAGCAACAGTCTAATATTTTGAGGGTTCAATTTGAAGATATTATCGAATCTTCCCAGAAGCGAGAAAAAATGTTAGGTAAACTTTTAGACTTTATCGGCATCAAAGAAGATAATAGTCTGAAAAAAAGTGTTGGGGAAATGCAACCAATTATGTGTTCAGTTCCGGCCAATGAAAATAGATGGTTGAGTCGTCAATCCCTAATTTTACCTGTAATTAATCAAGACTCAATTCGTAATTTAGTCACTGAATTTGGCTATCAAAATCGAGTTTGAGGTGTCAAAATGACTCAACAACAAAATTATTAGTTTAATGAATTTTAAAGACCACCATGAAATTGTTAATTTAACTTAAAAACATGAGTAACTTAGTTTGGTTTGATGGAAAAATAACCAAAACTTATAATGAGATTTCTGTGCCACTTTTATCACAGGGTCTTCACTATGGTTTTGGTGCTTTTGAAGGCATAAGAACTAGAAAATATGCTGAAGGTTCATTCATTTTTAGATTAACTGACCACATTCAAAGATTGTATCATTCGACTAGCAAGCTCTTTTATCAGATAGAAGATAAATTTACGCCCCAGGAAATTGAACAAGCTTGTCAAGATGTATTGACTTACAATCAACTTCGAGAAACTTATATTAGACCTATCGTATATTTTGGAGATACCTTTCCAGGATTAACCCTTTCAAAAGATAATATTCATTTAGCGATTTTAGCTGTTGATTTTCCCCTCAATTTTGCCGATGGGATTAAAATAGCTGTAGCTGAACTAAGGAAAGATAGGAGAAATATGATCGTTGATGTCAAAGGGTCAGGGCAATATCAAATCTTTACTTATGAAAGGGAAAAAGCCCGAAAAAAAGGATTTAATGACGCATTCTTTCTTGATAATGATGGTAATATTGCCGAAGGAGTAGGGAGCAATATTTTCTTGATAAAAGAACATACACTATATACTCCTCCCCTGGAAAATATATTACCAGGAATGACCAGAGATTCAGTGTTACAATTTGCATCTGATTTAGGATATAACGTTAAAGAGGAACATATTTCTTATTCATCAATTGGTAATTTTGATGAAGCATTCTTTACTGGAACTGCCATAGGAATTGTCCCGATTAAACAGATTGATAACTTGATATTTAATAGTATCGAGATTGGGAAAAGTTTACAAAAATATTATTTAGATATTACGATGGGAAAAATCCCTAAATATCAAAAATGGTTAACTCAAGTTCATTTTCAATCCGTCCTGGTATAATTAAATAAAAAAATCCATATTTTGGCGGAGTAAACAAGCCATATTTTTCATAACGAACTATCTAAAATTATCCCACTAGGAGCAAAATAATTGCTAAAATTCAAGGCTATTAAATCCATCAATCTTATTCCCGAAAAACTGCAACAACCAGCAGTCCAAAAATGGTTAACGATGTTAGGTATTAGCCTTGGTACATTTATGTTTGCTCTGGATGTATATATTGTCAATATTACTCTTCCTCAATTGGTTGAAGTTTTCCATACCAATTCTGCCTTAATCCGATGGGTTGTTTTAAGTTATTTATTAACCATTACTGCTATGGTTTTGGGTGCGGGAAGATTGGGGGATATGTGGGATAAAAAGTGGCTATACCTGGGTGGTGTGATACTGTTTTCCATAAGTTCTTTGATGTGCGGACTTGTCTGTGAGGTTAATTATTTGATCGGTTTTCGAGCCATTCAGGGACTCGGTGCTGTCTTGATTTCCGTTCTTGGATTAGCAATTATTGCAGAAGTTTTTCCCAGTGAAGAACGTCAACGGGCTCTAGGAATTATTAGTGGAATTCACTTAGTAGGGGTTGCCCTTGGACCGACGGTTGGAGAACTGCTAATTAGTTTAGCGGGTTGGCAATTAATATTTTTGATCAACTTGCCCATTGGGATTATTACAACGGCAATTGTTGTGCTATTTTTTCCTTCCTTTCCTAACAGTAAAAGGCAACAAAAATTCGATCTATTCGGGATGCTGATTATGGCAATAACCTTAGTCTGCTTTTCGTTAAGCATGACTTTTGTGCAAACAGAGGGATTTAGCAGCAAAATTACCTTAACTTGGTTAGCCTTTGCAGCTATCGGTTTTATGAGCTTTTTAGTTGTAGAATATTCTGTATCAGAACCGATGTTAGATTTAAAAATTTTCCAAGACCTTCAATTAAGTTTAGGCTTATTACTCAGTGTCATCGTCTATTCTTTTATTGCTGGTATTATGTTTATTATTCCTTTCTTCCTACAATTTGTGAAACAATATTCTAGTTTTGAGATGGGGTGTTTATTAGCAACGTCGCCCATTTTGGGGGGATTGATTTCTCCTATTTCTGGAATCCTTTGTGACCATTTTAAATCTTCTACCATCCGTTTGATTGGGCTATTATTCATAGCGGGCGGTTGCTTGGCTATTAGCACCTTCAACGAAGATTTAACGATATTAGGCTACATTTTACGAATTGCACCCTATGGATTAGGAACCGGAATATTTATATCATCTAATATCAGCGCTGTCATGGGAGCGATGACTCAAGAACGATTAGGAATTACTTCTAGTTTGTTATCTTTATCGCGGAACTTAGGACAAACTATAGGTCTATCAACCATGGGAACCCTATTTTCTAGTTTAACTTTAAGGCAATCTAATTTTTCAATGCAAATTGATCTGACAACTGCCCCTATTGAATCATTAATTATCGGGGTGCAAACAACTTTTCATTGGGCTGCAATTTTATTGATCATTGCTGTCATTCTAGGGGCTTTTTCCTGCTGGAAAGCTTCTCTCAATCAAGGGTAACTATCTTGAATATCGGAAAAAACTATGCTAACGAACGAAAAATCCCCATCCATATTTCAACCCCCGACATTTACCTCGTTTGCAGAGGAACGTCAGCATCGCCGAGAACGGTTAGCCGCAGCATTTCGTCTTTTTGCGCGGTTTGGCTTTGATCACGGCATAGCAGGGCATATCACCGTCCGCGATCCAGAACATTTAGATTGCTTTTGGGTCAATCCCTTGGCAGTCCATTTTAGTCTCATTCGGGCTAGTGAACTAATTATGGTCAATGATCAAGGTGAGATCCTTGAAGGCAACCACCCCATAAATCAGGCGGCTTTTGCTATTCATTCCCAAATTCATGCCGCCCGTCCTGATGTTATTGCAGTTGCTCATGCCCATTCAATTTATGGCAAAACTTGGTCTAGTCTGGGCCGTCTCCTTGATCCCATTACCCAAGATGCCTGTGCTTTTTATGAGGATCACAGTGTGTTTAATGACTATACTGGAGTAGTTCTGAAGGTAGAAGAAGGAAAAAGAATTGCTCATGCCCTCTCAGACCACAAAGCGGTTATTTTACGCAATCATGGACTACTAACTGTCGGTCACTCAGTCGATGAAGCGGCTTGGTGGTTTATCAGAATGGAAATTTGTTGTCAGTCACAGTTAATGGCAGAGTCGGTCGGTAAACCTATTTTAATAGACCCAGAAACCGCTAGTCTGGCCAGTAGCCAAGTAGGAAGCCATCAGTCAGGTTGGTTGAGTTTTCAACCTCTATACCAGATGATTGTACGTCAAGATACTGATTTTTTGTTGGGTTAAGGAGATTCTTTGCAACAGAACTGTTTTCTTTTGTTTGTATCTATATTAGGAGGGGTGCTAAACTCCGTCGCTGGTGGTAGTGGTTTAATTTTCTTCCCGACTCTGCTGATGACTGGTGTCTCCCCTATAAGTGCTAATGCTACAACTACAGTGGTATCCCTACCAGGGTATATTGCTGGTATTTACGTCTATCGTCAACGTTTGTCAGATGAGGGACGAATCTCTTTACTTTTGGGCAGCATTAGCCTTGTCGGTGGGATGCTTGGTGCAATGTTGTTGATTGTCATTCCTAATACTTCCTTCGACTATCTTGTTCCTTGGCTTTTACTTTTAGCAACAGTCCTATTTACCTTGAGTAATTCAATCATAACTCCCCAGGAGTTGGATTTACGAGAGATCGGTGAAAAACCTGGGAATCGGCTGTTGAAATTTCTATTGATTCAGTTTTTAATTGCCATTTATGGCGGATTTTATGGGGGAGGAATGAGTTTTTTAATCTTGGCAAAACTTAAAATATTAGGGATAAAAGATATTAATCAGATGAATGCCTTGAAGATATTACTAATGGGTTGCATTGATAGTTTTGCCGTTATTACTTTCATCTTTGCTGATCTTGTTGCTTGGCCACAAGCATTTTTGATGATGGTAGGAACTGTTATCGGTGGCTACGGCGGAGCTTATTATTCCGGTTACTTTAACCCTTCTCTGGTGAGGATCTGTGTTAGTGTGGTTGGTTTTGTCATGACGGGCTATTTTTTTCTCTTTAAATAAGTAGGTAAACATAATAAAAACGATATATGTTTAGTTTTGTAAAAACCGTGAAACAACCTATTTGCAAAGCATTCATTGAATTTACATTTCGTCACATACCTTTAAATTTTTCTCTTTACCTACTTAGTCTTTGCTGAAAAACCATGAAAACCTTCAAAAACTAAACCTCTTATCCACTGAGAAATTTTCTTCAAACATGGCATAACAAGTACCTAAGAGCCAATTGTATATGTGAAATCCTCTGTTACTATTTAAGGTTTCGTTGCAAAAAGTTTAAAAGAAGAGGACTGAAAGTAAATCACAGGACGATCTATCCTTACTCCAGTAAAAAATCACTATGTTGTTAAAAATTATTTTGCCTGTAGAATTAGCGGCTGAGATTGAACCTCATTTACCGTCTGATGTAGTGACAGTTCATGTTGATAGTGACGGAAATTTTGACGATAATCCCCAAGATGCAGAAGTTTATATGAATTGGTATTATCTCAAAAAAACGACTCTCTATAAGGTATTAGCAGATGCTCCGAAACTACGCTGGCATCATACCGTTAGTGCGGGAGTTAATCATCTTCTGACTCCAACTTTTTTGGAACGGAATCTGATTCTGACCAATAGTGCGGGGGTTAATGCTATTGCTGTGGCTGAATTTGTTTTAACTTTTATGCTCTACCATACTAAACAAATCGTAGCATTACAAACCTTACAACATCAAAAAACTTGGGTTAAAGGATTAGAATTGCAGGAGTTGCTAGACAAAACCTTGTTAATTATTGGTACGGGTCAGGTTGGGCGCGAAATTGCCCAGAGAGCGAAAGCTTTCGGGATGAAAGTGTTAGGAATTCGCCGTCATCCCCAACCCTTACCAGCATTTGATCAGATAGTGGGTTTAGATCAATGGCGTTCTCTGCTACCTTTGGCTGATTATCTCGTGATTGCAATTCCTTTAACGTCAGACACTCAAGGTATGATTGATGAATTAGCGTTGCGCGCGATGGATTCCCAGGCTTACCTAATTAATGTCGCTAGAGGGGCAGTTGTTGATGAACCCGCTTTGTTAAAAGCGTTAACTGAAGGTTGGATCGGGGGTGCTGCATTAGATACTTTTGTGGGGGAACCCTTGCCACTGGCAAGTCCTTTTTGGTCTTTACCCAATGTTTTTGTTACCCCCCACTGTGCAGGAACATCTTCACAATTGCGATCGCGTTTGGTGGCCTTGTTTTTAGATAACTTAAATCGATATCTTTCCGGTTTGCCTTTACGCAATGTTGTCAATCAAAAACTCGGATACTAAATTTATTTTGGATCATCCTCACTACCAAAACTACCACCGCGTAATGCCAAAGAATTATCGTCAATACCCTTAATTAATAGATCCCCGACTTCTCGAAGAAGTCGGGGATCTGGTATCTATGTCCTGAGCATGACTACAAGCGCATTTGATGAAGCACTGTACTCACTAAATGATGAGTAATGGGTAAACTATCTACCACCATTGCCAAACACAACAGCATCATGTAGGAAATGGAATACAAAAATAACTCGCGGGCGATGGTTTTATCTTGGGGATTTTGCAACAACCGCCAAGATTTATGGACAAATACTCCCCCTAAAGTCAAGGCAATAACAGCATAGACAATGCCACTGGCGTGTAAGGGATAAAACAGTAAAATAGTCGCTGTGACAGTAATTACCGTATAAAACCAAATTTGCCTGACGGTGGCTTCATCGCCTACGACTACAGGTAACATGGGGATGCCTACCTTGGCGTAATCATCACGAATCATGAGCGCCAAAGCCCAGAAATGTGGAGGAGTCCACAAAAAGACAATGGCAAAAATTAGCCAAGCTGCCCAGCTTAAAGTATCTGTGACTGCTGCCCAACCGACTAGAGCGGGAATTGCCCCTGCTGCACCACCAATGACGATATTTTGAGTGCTATGACGTTTGAGCCAGTGAGTATAGACTAAAACATAAAAGATGATGCCAGAGAAGGCTAAAAATGCTGCTAGAAGATTGGCGCATACCGTGAGGAGGGTAAAAGAAAGTACAGCTAGGGCGATCGCAAAAATTAAAGCATCCCGGGGTTGTATCTTCCCAGACGGCATAGGACGGTGGCGCGTGCGTTCCATATCATAATCTATATCTCGGTCATAGATACAGTTAATAGTTTGGGCGCTGGCTGCTGCTAAAGTCCCACCAATCATCGTGATAATTAACAACCAGGGATCTACCTCACCTTTGGCGGCTATCCACATACTCCCAGCAGTAGTAATTAACAGCAGGGGAATAATCCGGGGTTTGGTTAGCTGGTAGTAACTTTGAATGACTTGGAGAAATGTGTCGTGTTGACGACGAGAGACATTAGTCTCAATCATGTTGGGTCTTTTTCCTTATTTTTCAAGAACTGGTCAGCAAACCGCTGGCTGTGAGGACAGAGAAATGAGATTTTATGGATTTACGCCATGAGTTACAGCAGGAGTCACCGAGTCACGAGTAAAACTGGGTTTGAATTTAGATTCTGTACTTTATTGATCTGGAATCTGCTGTAAGTTTGGTGACTGAGGAAGTAAACCATCCCGTAATGATAAAACTGTAAATACTACCAAAGTCCCCAGTAAAGTCGCACCGATAGCTTGGTGAGAAACAGTGAGAGGTTCAACTTGTAAATGTAGGCGGAAGGTAGCCACACCCAAGAGGAGTTGTAAAATCAACAAACCACCAGCCATATTTGCCAGTTTTCGCAAAGTCGGGTGCAGTGCTGGTGTCCGCCAAGAAATGAAAACAACTGCTAAAGTAGCTATAGTTGGCGGTACTAAGCCAAAAATATGGCTGTACATGACATCACAAAGTTGATCTCCTGCCAAACATTGGTGTAAAGCCCAACGCGAACCTACTAAAGCACCCAGTAAACTTTGCAAGTAGACACAAACAGCAGCAGTTAAACCCACCCAGGGCAACTTTCCTACTGTTCCCGTGCCTTGATAGGGGATCAAACTTGTACCGATAATTAACAAAGTGGTGAAAAATAGTAGTGCTGTTCCTAAATGGGCGGTAACGATATCAAACCGCAATAATTCAGTTACAGTCAGTCCTCCCAAAATCCCCTGGAAGACGATTAAAAACAGGGCAAATGTGGATGCCCAAGGTAGCCACTTGGGTAAATATTGACGATGCCACCAGGATAAACCACAAAGGGCGATCGCACTAAAGCCAATTAAAGCTGCATCAAGGCGATGAAACCACTCCAAAAACACTTGGAGATTCATTTGTTTAGCTGGAACTAATTCCCCATAGCACAAAGGCCAGTCAGGGCAAGCAAGTCCAGCATTCATGACGCGGGTAGCGCTGCCTATAGCCATCAAAATCAAGGTGGCTACGCATATTTTCCACACCAAGCGACGAATCATCTCCTGGGGCTGTTGTGCTACTATTGCCGCTTTATTTTGTTGTTCTAGGACAAATTCATTCATTAACAATACCTTCGGACCGCTTGTGCTGGAAGTTGAAAATTTTCTATTTTGATTTAGTACCAACCTCTACTCACCCTAACCTATCGGTCAAAATGTAGAAATCAGCTTTCCCTTACACTTTGGATCACTTTAGCTAGTTTTCGCTGTAAGATTTCGTGCTGTTTTGCAGATGGAAATAATTAATCAATGGGAATTAATGGAAATTTCTGAAAATTTTTGCCTAATTGTCATCTAACCTGGGCAAGACAACTTATCTCCCTTGTACTCAAAATTGTGTTCTTAATCGAAAAAATTAATAAAGATTTCAGACCAACGGACACTATATCTCATTCCCTGCACTACCTTAGTAAGTAGAGTTACTTTAAAAAGTGAAGTAACTTACAGATAAAAATGCCTTTACCATTTTTTGCTTTGTTGGGTTGCGCTGTCGCTTAACCCAACCTACGAATCAAAGGTATTGAGATAAAATAGTCAATTAATCACCAAATCAGCCGTGAAAATTCCAAATGCAATCTGGACATTACTCATTGGCATTGTCCTCACACTTGCCAGTCTCTGGTACGGTCAAAATCACGGTCTGTTACCTGTAGCGGCCTCCGACGAAGCCCCTTTGGTAGATGGTCTATTCAACACCATGATGACTGTTTCTACAGGCATATTTTTGATTGTTGAAGGTGTTTTAATTTACGCTGTTATTAGATATCGTCGTCGGGCTGGAGACAATGAAGATGGACCAGCCATTGAAGGTAATGTACCTCTAGAGATACTGTGGACAGCGATCCCCGCAATTATCGTTGTCGGTATTTCTCTCTACAGTTTTGATGTGTATAACAACATGGGTGGCTTTGATCCCCATTCGGCTCATGCTGCCCCGATGATGGAAGATGCCATGAATATGCCGGGAACGGCAATGGCTGCGACTGTACAAGTATCACAGTTAAAGACAAATTCTGATGAAGTTAAAAACCCGCCAGAATTGACCATTAACGTCACTGGACTCCAATATGCTTGGTTATTCAACTATCCAGACACGGACGTAACAACGGGTGAACTGCATTTACCCATTGGCAAAACTGTGGAAATCAACATGACAGCTAACGATGTCATCCACGCTTTTTGGATTCCTGAATTCCGGGTGAAACAAGATGCTATTCCTGGTAGACAAA
This sequence comes from Aphanizomenon sp. UHCC 0183, assembly GCF_009712065.1. NCBI lineage: Bacteria > Bacillati > Cyanobacteriota > Cyanophyceae > Nostocales > Aphanizomenonaceae > Aphanizomenon > Aphanizomenon sp. UHCC 0183. The sequence goes on from NZ_VILC01000021.1 coordinate 21,867, forward strand.
CCCATTTGCGATTTACACCCAGAAAAGCGGGCGATTATGACCTAATTTGTGCTGAATTGTGTGGTCCATATCACGGGGTGATGAAAAGCCAAGTAGTTGTGGAGACACAGGAAGCTTTTGATAGTTGGATGCAAGAACAGCTAATTGCTGGTAAAGATATCCCTAATCAAGCGGTAGCTGTGAATTCTATGTCCATGACTGCCGATGAATTTCTCTCTCCTTACATCAAGGATATGGGCATTCACTCAGAAATTCTGCATCAAATTAAGTAGTTTGGGAATTACTTGAGTTGCAGCAGTTACAAAAAGAGATTTTGAACCTTTAAGTTATACATTCATGCAGGAGGCAGGGGGCAAGGGGCAGGGAGCAGGGAGCAGGGAGCAGGGGGCAGGGGGCAGGGGGCAGGGGGATAAAATTCTTTCTGACTCCTGAACTCCTAAACTCCTTTCCTCTCTTCCTTCTGACTCCTGACTCCTGACTCCTGACTCCTGACTCCTTTTTAAAATATGACACAAGCACAGTTAGAAGAAATTGCTAATGTCCCTAACCATGCTGAAGAACATGGAGAAAGGCATTGGCGAGACTTTTTCGGTTTTAGTACAGACCATAAGGTGATTGGGATTCAATATCTGGTAACATCGTTTGTTTTTTACTGCATTGGCGGCGTAATGGCTGATTTGGTGCGGACAGAATTACGGACTCCAGAAGTGGATTTTGTCACGCCTGAAGTCTACAACAGCCTGTTTACACTCCACGCCACAATCATGATTTTCTTGTGGATTGTGCCAACAGGAGCAGGATTTGCTAACTATTTGATCCCACTGATGATTGGGGCGAGAGATATGGCATTTCCGCGCCTGAATGCGGTAGCTTTTTGGATGGTTCCCCCAGCAGGTATATTACTGGTTGCTAGTTTGGCTGTAGGTGATGCCCCGGATGCTGGTTGGACTTCTTACCCACCTCTGAGTTTGGTAACAGGCCAGGTGGGTGAGGGGATTTGGATTATGAGTGTGTTGCTATTGGGAACTTCTTCGATTTTGGGGGCGATTAATTTTCTCGTCACCCTTTGGAAGATGCGTGTTCCTAGTATGGGCATCTTTCAAATGCCCTTGTTTTGTTGGGCGATGATTGCAACTTCGGCTTTGGTGTTGGTATCTACACCAGTATTAGCTGCGGCTTTGATTTTGCTGGGTTTTGATTTGCTGGCAGGAACAACGTTTTTTAACCCGACTGGTGGGGGAGATCCTGTTGTTTACCAGCATATGTTCTGGTTCTATTCTCATCCGGCAGTTTACATTATGATTTTGCCTTTCTTTGGGGCAATTTCGGAAATTCTGCCAATTCATGCCCGCAAACCGATTTTTGGCTATAAAGCGATCGCTTTTTCATCCCTAGCTATCAGCTTTTTAGGGTTAATCGTCTGGGCGCACCATATGTTTACCAGTGGTGTTCCCGGTTGGTTGCGGATGTTTTTCATGATCACTACCATGATCATCGCTGTCCCCACTGGTATTAAAATTTTCGGTTGGTTAGCTACTATTTGGGGTGGTAAAATCCGCCTCAACAGTCCCATGTTGTTTGCTATCGGCTTTTTAGCAACTTTTGTGATTGGTGGCATTAGCGGGGTAATGTTGGCAGCAGTTCCTTTTGATATTCACGTTCACGATACTTACTTTGTGGTGGCACATCTCCACTATGTTTTGTTTGGTGGGAGTGTGTTAGGAATTTTTGCGGCTATTTACCACTGGTTCCCAAAAATGACGGGACGGAAACTAAACGAATTTTGGGGTCAGGTGCATTTTGCCCTCACCATGGTTGGTTTAAATATGACTTTCTTACCCATGCACAAACTGGGATTAATGGGTATGAACCGCCGCATTGCGGAATATGATCCTAAGTTCACGACTTTGAATCAAATCTGTACCTACGGATCTTATATATTGGCGGTTTCAACGTTACCATTTATCATCAATGCGGTTTGGTGTTGGTTCTATGGGGAAAAAGCGGGCAATAATCCTTGGCAAGCGCTGACTTTGGAATGGATGACTTCTTCTCCTCCTAGTATTGAGAATTTTGAAACTCTCCCGGTTTTGACTACTGGTCCCTACGATTATGGGGTGAGTGAGGAAAGAATTGAAACTGAACCTGTGTTAACTCCCCAAACTGAATCAGCACTTTAAGGGATTGACATAACCCGCCCTGAACTGAAGTTCCGGGCTAATAACTAAAGTCCGTTGAAACGGACTAGAAATTTATTTTAGTCGTCTTTAGACGACTTTCGCTATTAGACTCAGAATTCATTCTGAGGCGGGCTAGTAGTCTGTCAAGATAAAAATGATGGACTGTAGTGTGAGCGTCTCGCTCACGCGGGCAAGATGCCGCACTACCAAAAACCCGTCAAAATAAATTTGACAGACTACTAGATGAAAATGAAATAGCCCTGCCTTGAACCCATTACCAATTACCAATTTATGCAAGGTCAAATTATTGACACGGCGACAACTGAACTAGATCACCATGCGGTGATTTCTCATCATGAAGCACATCCAGATCATCGTTTGACTGGTCTATTTATGTTTTTGGTGGCTGAGGGGATGATTTTTATGGGTTTGTTTGGTGCATACCTTGTTTTTCGTTCTACTATTCCTGTCTGGCCACCGGCAGGAACCCCAGATTTAGAACTATTGTTACCGACTGTGAATACTTCTATTTTGATAGCTAGTAGTTTTGTGATGCACAATGCTGATACGGCTATTAAAAAGAATGATACGAAAGGAATGCGGCTTTGGTTGGCAATTACCGCAGCTATGGGGGCGATTTTTTTGGCGGGTCAGGTTTATGAATATACTCATTTGGAGTTTGGTCTGACTACCAATTTATTCGCTAGTACGTTTTATGTTTTGACTGGCTTTCACGGCTTGCACGTTACCATCGGTGTTTTAGCGATTTTAGCAGTTTTGTGGCGATCGCGTACTCCCGGACACTACAGCAATGAAAACCGCTTCGGCATTGAAGCAGCGGAAATTTACTGGCACTTTGTAGACGTAATTTGGATTATTTTGTTCGGATTACTCTATTTACTCTAGGTATTTATTACTTAGTTGTTCACTCCACTCGAATAACCTACAATCCCCCCCAAGGGGGTTTTTTTGTTTGTATTGGTTATTATTTATGGTATAAGTCAGTAGGTTGGGTTAAGCGACAGCGCAACCCAACATTATCAAAATTATCAAATATTTTGTTGGGTTTATTTGCGTCAACCTAACCTACAATATAAACGAACCACAGAGGCACAGAGGACACGGAGGGAAGAAATATTGATTACAAGGCTTAAAATAGTTGCTTTATTTACGCCATGATGTACTAGTACACTGGCGAAATTGCACTAAGTTTGTCAAAATTTATCATGGATGATTTTGAACAACATCAAATTACCAGTGCTAGTAATCGTCAGATGATCAATAAACCCCGCAAACGCATACCAAAAGCTGCTGGACTGAATCAGCCTCCTCAAGGTGTAACGAAGAAGAATGTTAAAAAACTACCCAAACGTTATCAACGGCGTAGTTGGTTATCGTCTACGTTGGTGCTGGGTCTGTTGTTAAGCAGTGCTGGTGTAATTATTGGTGTTGGTTGGATGAGTGTGCTATTTATTTTAAATCCTGCCCAGGTTAGCTGGGTGAATGATTTTTTACCAAAATGGGCAAAAATATCTACAGGTAAACGAGAATTACCGGAAACAGTTACAGCTATTGAACTCGGTTTAAGTCAAAAACAACTTCTATCTGGCGAAATCATGCCTTTAGATGGTCAATCAGAGGAATCTTTTTTATTACCAATTTTCCAAAAACGCAAGCATTGTCAGTCTAATTGTCAAGAATTGGTAGAACTGAGGATCTATAAACTTTCCCAGGATTTGGAATATAAATTTCAGTCAAAAAAATACTACTATTTAATTACTAAATTACCTGTTATTGGTCTATCGAAAGGTTTTATAGAATCCTCTTCAGGTGTGGTTATTTCTGAATCAGACAATCAAGAAACAAAAATACATTTACCTCTAACTAAGGTGAAAGCTTTTACAGATCCTCACCTGTTTCCAGGATTTTGGTTTTATTTGCGGGGTGAATACAAAAATAACGATAATAATATTACCTATGGTCAAGTTGTCTATTACAATCCTACTCTCAAAAGCTTACAAAAAATGTTATCTTGGAAAACCCGCAATGGGCAGTTACCTAAATGGCAAGAGATAACGGGTAATGATTCAAAAGATTTAATTATTGATCAAACGGTAAATATAGAACCAAATTTGCAAGTTTATCAAGTTAAACCGAGTCAGTTAGTGGCTAATTCTATTTATCTGGAAGCAATTAATTTCCAAAAACCTGCCGTTAATGAATTTGCTTTTCAACAGTCTTTGCTATTAGCCAGAAATGGACTTTGGACTCCTGCTTTTACATGGTTGAAATCTTTAGTAAAACAGCGTAAACAGCCTTTTTCAGCGGCAGCACGGGCGCAAATAGATGTCATCCGCTTACATTCGGAATTTACAAGAATGCAGGCTGATAAAAATTGGGCAAGTCCTCACCAACAAGTTACAGCAGATATTATTGATGGTCGTTGGGAAAAGGCTTTGCAGGTATTGGAAAATTCACCTGATAATGGTCAAGAAATTACTAATTTATTACAAACTGATAAGGGGAGAATTTGGAATCGGGCTGCGGTAGCGTTGCGACTTAATCCTAATCGTCGCGCGGTTTTAGCTTGGGTAGCGTTAATTTTTAAGGTGCAACGGGGAGAAGAAAGAGCTAATGCTTGGTTGCAAGCACAACCGAATATTAATGCGGAAACACTTAACTATATTCAAGGTATTTTAACTCAACTTGATGATGATAAAATCAATGCCTATAAAAGTCGAATTATTGGCACTGTAAAACAAGTTAGTCGCATTAATCAGGGGGATTGGTTGCCAATATCTCTGCAAACTGATTTGAAAATTACTAATAATCAAGTTTGGTATCAGGTAGAAGTTAGTGCCTTTTATGATGGTACGAGTTGGTTAAGTTATCCGTTTGCTAATTTTGACCAACTGCAAAATCAACCTCGAAAATTTTGGCGCAAACTTCTGGGGATTAGTTCTGACCCCAGTATGCAAGTTATTGTCTGGAAACCTAATGGAGAACAGGAGGTTACTACGACGAATATTCAGGCTGTACAAGTGAGGGGACAGAGTTTACGGTTGTTAATGTTGGGTTCTGCGTTGCCTGAACGCAAGGTTAATTCTTTCCAGCCTCGACCTTTGGCTCTGACTGTGGATGCGTTAACATGGGTAGAAACGTCTCCGGTAACTGTGAAGGATTTATATCAACAACAACCTAAGTTAGTGGAGTCCATGCTGCCAGTTCTATGGCGAAAATTACAACAGTCGGGTGATTTAACTGCTGGTGTGATTCCTGATTTTCAGGAAATGCGCGAAAAAATGGCTGATTGGCCAGTTCAATTGGCTGATTTGACGAATGATCAACATCAGGAGATTGTGCTAACTATTTCTGATCCTGCTATAGCCTCTTTAAATCAGTTCGATGGTAATACTTCAAAACCGACAGATAATCAAAAACGTCCCCGGACTCTCATCTTTTCGGCAGATAGTAATGTCATTTATAGTGATTTTGCCCGTGCAAACCAGCAAACGCTAATAGCGATCGCTCAACTTACCGATGATCAATCTCTAGCGTTACTGGTAGAAAATAGGCAGGGATATAGTTTGGAACGTTGGTCACAAACTAATCAGCGATTTGAATAGTTATCACAGATCCTAATTTATGCTTCGTCGCTAGGAGCTTCGATTTGTTCGCTTTTGAGATTTTGTAATTGCTCTAAAAGGGAATCTACCTCTGCTTGTAAGTTAATAAACTTAACTTGCTGATCGCCTTGATAGTACGCCTTCGTTAACTTCTCGACTAAGTTAGCGTGGGATTCACATTCGGAAACACTGGATGACATAGTAGACATAGTTGTTGGCATTAGAAATTTAACTCACACCATCTAAAAATAGTATAATATACTTATCTTAATCTTCGTTAAGACATTATATAGTTTTTATCATAAAGATAAGTAATTGAACAAAAATATTTACAGTCATTGCGAGCGAAGGGAAGCAATCACAACCCTTGCGATTGCTTGATTTCACTTCGTTCCATATGGCTAACGCCACGCAACGCTTACGCAATGACATTGTGTAATTAATTCTGTCTCACTACTTATCCGGTAAGTGGGAAACAAGCGTGGCTTTAGCCCTGAGAGGGAAGCGACACGGGCGGTTAAAACCGCCTTGAATATTTTTTCATTATTACGGTGTTCCGCAACTAACATATAGACTTGAAAAGTGGGATACTTATTCAAAAGCATTCCCAATCGTAAATCCTTAATTAAGAAATTTTTAATCCTGTGACTTTGAGCCTGTCTGCTGCTAAATCTCATTGCCAACCGTGGCCAGGGCTGATAGAAGCCTATCGTCAATACTTGCCTGTCAGTGAAAAAACCCCTGTGGTGACTTTGCTGGAGGGTAACACACCTTTGATTCCCGTGCCAGCGATCGCCGAACGTATTGGCAGACAGGTGAAGGTGTATGTTAAATATGATGGACTTAATCCCACTGGTAGCTTCAAAGACCGGGGGATGACAATGGCAATTTCTAAAGCAGCAGAAGCAGGTGCTAAGGCTGTGATTTGTGCCAGCACTGGTAATACTTCTGCCGCTGCCGCTGCCTATGCTAGACGAGGAGGAATGAAACCCTTTGTGCTGATTCCCGATGGCTATGTGGCTTTAGGTAAGTTGGCACAGGCGCTACTGTATGGCGCAGAGGTGTTAGCTATTAAAGGCAATTTTGACCGCGCTCTGGAAATTGTCCGGGAAGTGGCAGATAGTTATCCTATTACTTTGGTAAATTCTGTCAACCCCTACCGCTTAGAAGGACAAAAAACCGGAGCTTTTGAGGTTGTTGATGCTTTGGGTGATGCTCCCGATTGGTTATGTATTCCGGTGGGGAATGCGGGCAATATTACAGCATATTGGATGGGTTTTTGTCAATATCATCAAGATGGTAAATGCGATCGCCTACCGAAAATGATGGGTTTTCAAGCCGCTGGTGCTGCACCTTTGGTCAATGGTCAACGGGTGGCACATCCTGAAACTATAGCCACAGCCATTAGAATTGGGAATCCCGCCAGTTGGGATAAAGCCATTGCAGCGCAAACAGCCAGTCAAGGAAGATTCCGGTCTGTGACTGATGAGGAAATTCTCGACGCTTACCGACTTTTAGCATCATCGGAAGGGATTTTCTGTGAACCGGCTAGTGCGGCTTCTGTGGCTGGTTTGTTACAAGTAAAAGACGAAGTTCCTAGTGGTGCAACGGTTGTTTGTGTCTTAACTGGTAATGGGTTAAAAGATCCAGATACGGCTATTAAACACAGTCATGCTCAATTCAAACAGGGCATTGATGCTGATATTAAGGCTGTGGCGGCGGCGATGGGATTTGAGTAGGTAGCCAGCCCTATTATAAGTAATGGGACAGAATTAATTACACAATTGATTTTTCTGTTCCCTGTTCCCTGCGATGCACTGAGCTTGTCGAAGTGTTCCCTGTTCCCTCTCTCAACGAGTGAATTTAATTTTGTCCGACTACTTATAAAGGGTGATTGTAGGCGATCGCTCTTTCTCTATTTTATTTTAACCCCTTTATACTCAAAACGGCTTGATTGTTTGATTCTAAACGTAGGGGTAAAGCAAGAGCTTCATTGGTGTCAACTTAAGCTCAAATCCCTACCACATCTCGTTCCTAGTCTCTGACTAGGAATGCAGTTGATGAGGCTCTGCCTCTAATATTATTGAAGGCAGAGCCTTCTAGAATTCATTCCCAGTCAGAGACTGGGAACGAGACGACTTGAGTTCTTTGCGGGATAGATGTTTTACGTTAAGTTGACACCAATAAAGCTCTTGCTTTACCCCTACACATCTGGGTTCTTTGTCATTTGGCAAAAGTTTAAATCTCACCCGTGTTTAGTATATATGGATATCCTCAATTTTCCAAATCCGACAAGGAAAAATGCACCTATTTTGAGACACCATCAGCCAAAACCTTGTACTTTTTTTGAGATAAAAATCTGTAAAACCTTTATTAATAAACGGTTTTAGCTTTATTCAGCAAACCCTATTTATACTGAAATAGTCGGTTTTAACCGACTTTAGCTTTTAGACAGGGAATTCATTCCCTGGCTGGCTGGCTTAACTAAGATTGAGAAAGTCCGAAGACACGCCATTTTTCCCGACTGAGAAAAAAGCCAATGCCATTTTTATTGGTACAAGTTAAACCAGTTTTTTGGGAAACACACTTAAAACCGCCATTGTTCCAAGTCTGTCCATAAGCTAAAACAGTTTTATTCTTATCAGCGACAGTATCACTAATACACAAAATTTCTGGTCTAGCATCAGCAGGTAACAAAAAACCCCTTCCCCAATCAAACCCGCAATATCCAGGATAAGGTTGAGGCGGTTTGGGTTTCAGTGAAGAATTGATTTCACATCTTAAACTGTTTATTTCTCCTGGCATTAGCTCACAAAACATATTACCACTAGGGGATTGAAAACCCTTTGGTGCAGCAATACTGACCTGTGGCAATATTGTCACCATGCTGGTAATGACAAAGATAATTGGTTTAATCAATTGTTTGTACATAATGTGATATTACCTGCAACGATCATTAAAAGTATATTTGTGGGATAATTGATTTACGCCTTTAGATACCTGTGCTTTAACCTTGATTTTTCAATATGCAAAGTAGTACACAACAGCGTAAATCAACTACCTCCACTCTCAATCAGCAATCTATAAAATAGCAAAAAAGCTAGATTAATCAGCTTCTTGACTAAGAGATACTTTCATCATTCCGGGGAGAAAGAGGACAGCAATTAACATCATTCAAACAAACTTTACCCCATTGTAAAGCCCAACGTACCAAAGCCACACGGTTATCAGTTTTCGTCTTGGTGAGAATGTTGCTAATGTGGTTATCAACTGTGCGTTTACTAATTTCCAGTTTGACTGCAATTTCTTGGTTAGTTAAGCCGGTAGCCACTAAGTCTATAATTTGCAGTTCTCTGTCTGACAGACTAACACGGGTCCCAGACTCACTAGTAGCCATGACTTACTATTCCTCCCTTGGTATATGTACTCAAATCTTATTTCTCATTCTAGAAGATTCTTTCCGAGGTAGATAGTTTTAAATGTTGCTAATAATACTAATGTCAAGATTTTCTTTTAATTTTAGGTTTGTAGTCCTACTTGTTACAAATAATAGGTATTGATTTTAACTAGGATAAATAAAAAAGCTTTATTCAAGTGCATACTGCGATAGTGTCAAACTAGATTTAGATTATGCCCCATCGAAAATCAAAAGTGAAATGAGTAATCCCTCTATTTTATGTCTTGGTGAAGTCTTACTTGACTGTTTAGCTGATCAATTGGGACTTAAGCTAGAAGAAGTGAAATCATGGACTCCCTATCCCGGAGGTGCGCCGGCGAATGTAGCTTGTGCTTTGGTAAAGTTGGGAACTTCAGCCGGTTTTATGGGTGCTGTGGGTGAGGACGAAGCAGGGAGTACACTGATAAAATTATTAGAAGATGTTGGTGTAGATACAACTGGTGTGCAACGTTATTCTACAGCGCCAACGAGACAAGTATATGTAGTTAGGGATTTGGCAGGCGATCGCACTTTTGCTGGTTTTGGTAAATATGATACTTCAGAATTTGCTGATACTCGCCTAGAAGCTGCAAAGTTACCAACTGCGCTCTTTAATGAAGCCGACTTTTTGGTAGTAGGAACTTTAGAACTAGCCTATCCTGAAAGTGAAAAAGCGGTTTTGCGGGCTTTAGAGTTAGCAGAACAATATGACCTAAAAATTATTCTCGATGTCAATTGGCGACCAGTATTTTGGCAAGATGAAAATACAGCTAAGACTAAAATTCTGTCATTGCTAAAGCGATTTGATTTTCTCAAATTAACCAAAGAAGAAGCTCAATGGTTATTTAATACTACAGACCCAGGGGCAATTACTTATAGGCTTAATTCTTTGGAAGGGGTTTTGGTGACAGACGGTGAACATGGTTGTGCCTATTGTTTAGGGGAAAATGAAGGTAAAATGCCGGCGTTTTCCATGTCTGTGGTAGATACAACTGGTGCTGGAGATAGTTTCTTGGCTGGGTTTATCCATCAATTGCAACAAATGGGGATTCACAGCCTCAAAGATGCAGATACAGCCAAAAGGATTGTCACCTATGCCAGTGCTGTGGGAGCATTAACTACTATTAAACCAGGTGCGATCGCTTCCCAACCCACTGCGGCAGAAGTTGATGCTTTTCTCGCTTCCCATCAACTTTAACCAATAGCAACTTTAACGGGAATATCAGTGATAATTAGCTGATATTCCTGACTAGAAAATGGATGAAAATCATCATCCCATTCCGCTGTTATATTGCACAGTAATCGTAACTGACGTGGTGCTGAAACTGGGTTGACACGCTCAACTCGTACTTTTATCGGTTTTTTATGATTATTTAGTTTAAAAACATCATCTACAATATACCGAGGACAATAACCAACAATATAATGATCTTCTGTACATAAAAGTAATGCACGATCATCATAGGGATTTTGAAATTCATTTGCTAAATACAAAATTTCTTGATTTTGTAATTGATTAATTCTTTCGGTTGCAGATGGGGGAAGATGTCGCAAACCATGAGCAAAAAAATGGATATAGTATAAACCATTTTCATCTGGTTCTGGACAGGGAAAAACTTCATAATGATCTGTTACCTTACGTCCTCCAGAACGAGAAAGAATAGCAATTGGATCATCTTCATTTTCAGGAATGTTGAGCCATTTAATATAATCTTTGTAGTCTGGTCGAGAACTTTGCATCACTCGGTTATAAAACAATGGAAATAACTCAGTTGATGTGTAAACTTTGTTCAAATCTGGAAACGAATATACTAAATTAAAATCATATTTATCTTGAGCTTCTTTAGCTCCTTGGGTATATGCAAAAGTATACATTTTTCCATCAAATGTTAATCTTCCTACAGGAAACCAACGGCGACTTGTTGGATCTTGCCAAGCCAAAAAAAGAGTTTTCATAGATAACAAATTCACTGTAAATTTAGCAATTCATTTTGATTTAATTCCAGGATTTTTTGTACAAATTCGATGGCTGTCGGTGATATTCGATCATCTGGAATACACATCATAATTTTTAAAATATCATTACTGCTAATCTTTGCCAATCTATCAAGCCAAATTTTTGTAGTATTTGGATAACGACTTTTCACTTCACAAAAAACATCAAAGTTTCTGAGGCGTTGTGTATTATCAACTGGAGAATAAAATACAGAATAGCATTTTTTGGCATAGGCTTCAACAGTAAAACCCTGATCTTTTGTGGTTAATCTTTGTTTTCGTTTGAAGTCAGACTCATTTCTGCCAAGGCTAGAACCATGATCATAAGTTGGTGATAAGTAAATTTGATGTTTAACACTTATAAATGCCCAGTTGTCATGGTGTCGATCACTATTACCTATCCATGTATCTAAAAGCAAGTATCCAATAAAAGTATCAATGGCTGTATGAATTCCTTCTGGTGGTATCCATTCTATGGGCAAATTAAGCGAAGTAGCCTCAATAGCACTGAAGACATTATCAATTGTGTGTTGGGAATGATCTTTTGGATGTTGTGGATAGTCAGGTAATCTTTGAGTGAGAATTTCCCTACCAGTAATGAGAGTACCGTTTTTCCATTGTCCTTGTAAAAATGAGGGTGAAACAGTACCTTTTTCTCCCTTATATATAGCTAATTCCTGTTCAGCATGGGGCAATCCAAGTAATTTACACAATTGGGCAGCAATTTTCTCAGCCCAATCTTCTCCAGTATTTAGTCTAGCTTTCTTGAATAGACAACAACCTAAAGATGGATGACGAAACCAAAATTTTTCTTTTGTACCCAAATCCTCAATATCCTGAGAGGCATCTAGGGGAACTTCAATGATGGGAAACGGATCTGACATGACTTATCAAAACGGAAAACATATACTATGGTAATCATCCCATCAACTCGCCTAAATTGCCAAAGCAGTTATAATCTTCTTGAGAATCACTTCTGGTGGTTCAAAAACATCAACACAAATACAATTATCTGGCTCTTCAAGGTCATGAAACTGACTTTTGAGGAGCTTTTCGGTCATAAAGTGATTTTGTCGTGCTTTTAGCCTGTTTTCAATCACATCAAAAGACCCTTTCAGGTAAACTAGCTGAATGCAGCTATCAATTATCAGCATTTGACGATAAGTAGTTTTGAGTGCTGAACAAGCCAAAACTACATTTTTATTTTCTTGTAGCCAATTTTTGATGGCTGTTTGTAAATCTTCTAACCAAAGCTTTCTATCAGCATCATTGAGAGGGATACCCAGCCGCATTTTTTCGATGTTTGTTGCTGTGTGGAAGTTGTCAGCGTCGCTAAATTCCCAGTTTAGTGTTTCTGCTAAGAGTTTACCAATGGTGGTTTTACCAGCACCAGAAACGCCCATTAAAAGAATAATCATTGAAAATCACGCTTTTGGTTTCCATCCCCGTGAGGGGAAGAGGTAATGTCAACTTCTGATTACGCTGCTTACATGAAGTTTCCTGCTATTATGATGTTTCCATCCCCTTGCGGGGAAAAGGTAATGTCAACAAAATCTAGGAATAGCACAACTTTTGAAAATGAAAATTTACTTATTAATAATAGTAAGATAGATATGAAATTACACAATACAATTTTTGGAAATAGACATTGAATGATGACTTTAATTAAATTGGGTATAGTATTATTCTTGTTTGCACCGTTAGCGGTTGCTGTTGTAATGTTTTTAGGTGGAGTTGTAGGTATGAATTGGAATTTTTCTATGGTTATTGTAAGTATCATATATCTTTTAGTTTGTTTACAACTTGCTTTTAGCTAAAAATAGTCAAGTTTCCATCCCCTTGCGGGGAAGAGGTAATGTCAACTATCATCGTCATCATCTTTAACTGGTACAAGAATGCAAGCGTTTCCATCCCCTTGCGGGGAAGAGGTAATGTCAACGGTTAATTATCAACAAACCGAAGATTATTGACAATCAAAACCGATCTCAAAAGCTGAAACTCTGACTGGGTAAACGACCGAAGTTCAAAACACAATTATCAGGCTTTCGGGTATTTTTCTATTGTTCGGTTACTGCTCAATGAGCATAACTGACCCCTGACAGGAAACAAGCCTGATATATTTAGTTGCTTATTTAATTTTCAAGGTTCAAATTTAACTTTTTACTTTACCAGTGTGTGAGTATCCTGTCAAGTAACAAAATGTGGATTAAATTTTCAGTTTTGCTAAACCCAAATAACGAATACCTTCAGGAGATATATCAAAGCGACATGGGAGAACTTCTAAACCCAGCTTAATCGCTTCCCGCAACAACTGACCATATACGGGATCTGTTGTATCTCCAGGTGCAAACTCTACACAATCACCTCGATTAATAAAATACAGCATTACCGACCGACTTGCGGGTAAAACTTCCATTAATTCCCGTAAATGCTTTTGTCCTCTGGTGGTTTCTGTATCGGGAAATAAGGCTAAAGTTCCCTGACACCAAGTTGTATTTTTTACTTCTAAATAAATTGGGCGTTGTTCAGCACTACCCGTCAAATAAAAATCTATCCGACTTTTGCGATCTTTTCCATAAACAACTTCACCCTTCACCTGTTCGTATTCACCCAACTCTGGGAATAAATGTTTTTCTAAAGCTAATTTAATCACCCGATTAGGTAAAGCCGTATTTACACCCACCCAAGCTTTTTGATTATCATTAACTTGAATTAACTCTAATGTATAACCTAACTTACGGTTAGGATTATCGCTTTTAGAAACTTGTACAGCACTACCAATGGTAGAAACTCCCGTCATTGGTCCCGTATTCGGACAATGTGCTGTTACTACCTCTCCAGAATCTAGTTGAATATCAGCAAAAAACCGCTTGTAGCGTTTCAGTAAAATGCCAGGATAGAGTGTGGGGTAGTTATAGAGCCAATCAATCATTAGTCAAAAATAAGTAGAGCATTGATTTAGAACAGATCCTCGACTTCTGAGATCAATTTATGGTTTGTGGACATAATAAACTAAAGAAGTCGGGGATCTTATTATACCATGAACAGTCACACTAAAAATCTGTTGTAGGGTGCGTCAGACTGCATAAATCTTGCAAATGAACAGACTGTTGATATCTGACGCACCCTACTAATGTGCCAGTTGCGTAAGTTCTGATAATAAACAAAAGAAGTCGGGGATCTTACCGAAAAAGTCTAATTTAGATCATAAATCAGTAACTTTTGTAGTCAAATTTACGATATTTTTAGAGGAATTAAATATAATAGATATCACAGCTTACCATTTAGATAAATATGGTAGCATTTACCAATGCAAGGAAAAATATCCTATGCAAACAGTCTCACTCTATACAGAATTAGAATATGCTTTTCTGTTCACTCTGAGAAAAGTAAACTCGATTAATACAGCAGGTTTTCAACCATTTTTTGAGAATTTACCAATTGATCCTTATGTTAAGGGTGAATATCGTTCCCGCAGATTATCCAGATTTCAAGTTTCTGGAGATAAATTGGTTAAACTACCTCATGGATATCTATTACAAAGTAGAGAATATAATCCTTTATTGGGAGGAGTGAAAAGGGAGTTTGCAGAATTAGATGATGCCCTGATAGAATTGGATATTTTCAAGAAACTGGTTTTGGCATTTTGTGATTCTTGTAAATTGTATTCGTCAGCAGAAGTTGATGTTCATCAAATTAGAACTACCTGTTCACCCACTAATTTAGGAAATCCTGCACCGGAAGGCATTCACAAAGATGGTAGTGATTTTATTGGCATTTTTTCCGCAGGAAGAGACAATGTTCAAGGTGGAGAAACTCATTTATATTCTGCTAAAAAAGAAAAGCCAGTTTTTAACAAGATTTTGCAACCTGGAGAAATAATTTCGGTGAATGAAGATCAATTTTTTCATTTTACTACGCCGATAAAACCCCAAGTTCCAGGATTGGGAAGTAGGGATGTATTTGTGATCAATTATCCTAGTATAATGTCTGACTTTTAATCACAAAACCTGTAGGGGCGCAGGGTCTGCGCCCTAAATTGTATTGCCTCCAACCGATAACAGCTATATAAATAAGATAAATAATTTGAAGAAGGAGTCAGGAGTCAGTAGCCAGGAGTCAGAATCAATCAGTCGAGGATTCAAACCTGCGACTGATTAAAGACCACCAAATCTACGATTTGGTGGTGGTCTTAAACCCAGTTATTCATCCGCCACTCGCACAGAATTCATTCTGAATTCTGACTCGGTGACTCCTGAATTCTGTTCGATAAATAATATAAATACAGCAAATTGTCATCAAACGCAGAACAAGAACCCCACCCCCAACCCCCTCATCGCTTGCGATGAGGGGGCTAAGATGTACCTTATATGATTGGAAATCGCTGTAATATAAATAATATAAATAAATGAAATTGCGTCGTTTTCGGCGTGGGGAATCACTTGTTGAGTTAGGTGCGTCAGATACAGGAAATCTGTCTTTTTGCGAAATTATCGGGTCTGACGCACCCTACAAGCGATAAAATCCAAACCTGTTAGAATCGGGATATCCAGGATTAAAGGATGAGCAGGATGAATGACGAATTTTATAAACAGGGATTAGAAAAAGCTAAACAACAAGATTATACTGGTGCGATAGGAGAATTTACCGCTGCTATCCAACAAAATCCTGGGTTTAGTAAAGCATATATTCAACGGGGTCTAGCATATTATGATTCAGGGGCAATTCTGCAAGCTGTTTATGATTATACTGAAGCTATAAAACTGGATGAATATAGTCGAGAAGCCTGTTATTTTCGGGCTTTAGCTAGATTGGCATTAAAAAATCTTCCTGGTGCTTTGGAGGATGTAGAAAGGGCAATTTGGCTGGATTCTGATGATGCTGCTGCTTATGATTTACGGGGGATTGTCCGACGTAAACAGGGACATATTCAAGATGCGATCGCTAATTTCAAGAAAGCAGCCGAATTATATCTAGAACAAAAAGATAAGGAAAAATGTCAAAGTTGTTTGCAAAAAATTAAACAATTACAACCACCTCAAAAGCCAGAACAACAAATAAATAAGTCTGTAACTGTATCTATTACCTCTACCAATCAATATTTTCAGCAATTATTAACAAAGGCAGAACAGGGAGAAACTAGAGAAGCTATTGCTGATTTAAACTGGGTATTAAAAGTTGATCCTAAAGATGCTCAAGCCTATTGCTGTCGCGGCGTAGTTCAGTGTAAACTTGGTAATTATCGAGAAGCAATTACTGACTTTAATCAAGCACTAAAACTGGATTTTCAAGATGCCATTGTTTATCGTAACCGAGGAAAAGCCCGTTGCCAAATTGGTGATTATCAGGGTGCATTATCGGATTTAAACCAAGCCTTAAAAATGCAGCCTGAAGATCCTTTAGTTTATGTTGCTAGAGGTAATATTTATCGAGAAATGGGTAATTGTTTGAATGCAATTCAAGATTATAATCAAGCACTGCACATAAATCATGATTACGCTCCAGCTTACTATAATCGTGGTCTTGCCTATACATTGTTAGAAGAAATACAAAATGCTGTAGCCGATTATCAAAAAGCAGCGAGTATTTATTGTGAACAAGAAGACTGGGAAAATTATCAACAGGTATTAAATAGGTTACAAAAAATTCAAATGTCCCAACCCGTAATTAATAATCAAAAATATGAAGTTTTACGTCAGCGACTGTTGCGGTTAGTGGGGGGACAATGGGAAATCGCCAAAGGCTTGATTCAACAACAAGAATATCATTATCCGGGAATGTCAGATGATTGGTATTTACAAAGAGTCATTGATCAATTAGAGCGCGATCGCAACTAGAAAATATACTATACTAAATACCCAGCACTTTTAGCGATGTCTTTCCCCCAAGTATTGAGCGACAGATTTCCATTATCCACTACAAACCGCATACATTAGACATCTGATGAAAAAGAATGTAGAGACGTTCCATGGAACGTCTCTACAAGAGTTCTGGAAAACGCATATTTCTGTAATTTCTGAAGATGTCTAAGTGGATTAACAACCGCACACTCCTGAAAATGTCACCCAAATAAGATAAAATTCCTATATAGAATAGAAAACAGACTTGATATACATTACTAACTAAGCGTAATTTCCCATGACCACTAACCGCCATTACCACATTATCACCTTCGGTTGCCAAATGAATAAGGCAGACTCTGAACGCATGGCTGGTATCTTAGAAGACATGGGCTTTGAATGGTCAGATGACCCAAACCAAGCAGATGTAATTCTTTACAATACCTGTACCATTCGGGATAATGCGGAACAAAAAGTATATTCTTATTTAGGTAGACAAGCCAAACGGAAGCAGGAACAACCTGATTTAACTTTGATTGTTGCTGGTTGTGTTGCCCAACAAGAAGGTGAAGCTTTGCTGCGTCGTGTGCCAGAATTGGATTTGGTGATGGGACCCCAACACGCTAACCGTCTTAAAGATTTGCTAGAGTCGGTTTTTGCTGGTAATCAAGTTGTCGCTACGGAAGAAGTTCATATTTTTGAAGATATCACCCAGCCGCGTCGGGATAGTCAGGTAACTGCTTGGGTAAATATTATTTATGGTTGTAACGAACGTTGTACTTATTGCGTTGTTCCTAATGTGCGCGGTGTGGAACAGTCTCGGACACCAGAAGCGGTTCGGGCGGAAATTGAACAGTTAGCAAAACAAGGATATAAAGAAATTACTCTCCTGGGTCAAAATATTGATGCTTACGGACGGGATTTACCTGGTTCTACCGCCGAAGGTCGTCACCTGCACACATTGACAGATTTACTTTATTATGTCCATGATGTACCGGGTATTGAACGCATAAGATTTGCTACCAGCCACCCCCGTTATTTTACGGAAAGATTAATTAAAGCCTGTGCAGATTTGCCCAAAGTCTGCGAACATTTTCACATTCCTTTTCAGTCGGGGGATAATGAGCTTTTAAAAGCTATGTCACGGGGCTATACTCAGGAAAAATATCGCCGGATTATTGATACTATTAGAGAGTATATGCCGGATGCGTCAATTAGTGCTGATGCGATTGTGGGTTTTCCTGGTGAGACAGAAGCACAGTTTGAAAATACTTTGCAATTGGTGGCAGATATCGGGTTTGATTTAGTGAATACTGCGGCTTATTCACCTCGTCCTGGCACACCTGCGGCTTTGTGGGATCATCAACTGAGTGAGGAAGTTAAAAGCGATCGCTTGCAAAGATTGAACCATTTAGTTAATATCAAAGCAGCAGAGCGATCGCAACGTTACTTTGGTCGGATTGAAGAAGTATTAGTAGAAGCTCAAAATACCAAAGACACAAACCAGGTTATGGGAAGAACTGGGGGAAATCGTCTCACATTCTTTAGTGGTGATATTAATCGCCTCAAAGGGCAAATCGTCAAAGTTAAAATTACCGAAGTTCGTGCTTTTAGTTTAACAGGAGCAGCAGTAGAAGTTCGTCAACCAGTTACAGTTTAACAAAATACAGGAGTATAGCTGACACCATACTCTCTGTCTTGCAAGGTTTTGGCTTATGGTGTCTCAACATAGGTGCATTTGTCTTTGTCGGATTTGGAAAATTGAGGATATCCAGATGGCTGAAACTGTTCCCAGTTAAGATTTCTTTGTCCTCACAGACAATTTCTATAGACTACACCATGCTTCCCTATCAGCAAACCCTATGTAGGGTTTTAGCAGTGCTTAATGGTGTCAACTTAACGTAAAACCCATAGCCCATCTGGGAATTAATTCCCAGTCTAATAGCGAAAGTCATCTAAAGATGACTAATAATTGTCTAAACCTTCAGTTTACTTTAGTAAACTTTAGCTATTAGCCCGGAAATTCATTTCTGGGCGGGTGTGAAAACAAACAGATAAGCCATTTCTAACTTAAGTTGACACCTATGAGCAGTGCTAAACCCCTACCGATAAGTAGGTGGGCGGAGGAAAATCAAAATATATTTCGTTTTTTGAAATGGCTAAAACTCAACGACAATAACCCATCGAGGTGAATTTACATATCGTTACACATTTTGGTTATTTCACGTCCACCTACTTAGGAACGCAAATTTAATAACCTGCAATTCTGATGTAACCTGGAATGGTGCGTTACGCTGTCGCTAACACACCCTACTTTTGCACCTTATTTAATTCACATTCCTTAGTTAAAAAGCTTTTACTCCTGACTCCTCTTTTAATTGTCCTGTCAGTTTTTCCTGATTGCGTCTGCGGATTTTGGCGTAGAGTTGAATACTCACAGCCATGAAAATCACCAAACCAAAAATTAACCAAGCGGTGAGGTCTGTAGGTAAGT
Organism: Aphanizomenon sp. UHCC 0183; assembly: GCF_009712065.1. Taxonomy (NCBI): domain Bacteria; kingdom Bacillati; phylum Cyanobacteriota; class Cyanophyceae; order Nostocales; family Aphanizomenonaceae; genus Aphanizomenon; species Aphanizomenon sp. UHCC 0183. Next base: position 41,438 of record NZ_VILC01000021.1, read on the forward strand.
TATTCTTAAATGTCGCCAACATCACAATTACGACTAATAAAAGCGTCGGTGCTTCGTTTAAGGCGCGTAAACTTTGACCAGTCCATCTACATTCATCCGCTGCTAACTGCTTCATTAATTTAGCGCAGTAAACATGATAGCCAATTAAAACCGCTACAAATCCTAACTTGTAATGTAGCCAGGGTTCTTTTAACAGTTCCATGTTGGTAGATAAAATACCAATAGCCATTGCTACTGTCACAAACAGTCCCGGAGTGGTAATAATGTCGTAAAGACGCTTTTCCATGATTTGATACTGGTTCTTCAGTATCGTTCTTGCTGGTTCTGGTTCAAGGTTAGCTTCAACATGGTAGATAAACAACCGCACTAGGTAGAATAACCCCGCAAACCAAACCACAAAGCCAATAATATGAAATGCTTTAAACCAAGAATACGCCATGAATTGTAACCTACCTTTATCAATTTACAGATGATTGCATCTACTCTCATTATCAGGTTAAGATGATTTCGCAGCAAGGATGTGGATAGGTTAAGAAGTGTGAACCGTATATTTAGCATCATCATACTTCATCCCCAACAGCTTCTTCTTCCATATTAAACTCAACTCGACTTTGTAAAACTATTTCTTCAATTACTTGAATACCCCTTTGAAATTCTAAAACTTTATTAAAACGAAGTATTAGTTCTGGAATATTTATCACTTCCTCTATACATTCCATATACTTTTTAATAATAGCTTTGATTTGATATCTTGTCTTTGCTTGTTCCTCAATCTTATTGAGTAAATATTCGACTTCTTCCTCGGTTTTGATTACAAAAGTAACTGGATATTTTTGTACCTTATCAATATCTAAAAAATATTTTCCCGTATCTAAGGTTTCTGTAACTTGAAAAAACCTTCCCAGAGGCTTCATGACAAAATCTATCCCACCATCATTTGCATTTGTGCGTCCAGTTTTATACAAAATTAAATGATCAATATTTAATTCATGTTGCGACCAACCCCAATATATTTTTTGTTCTGCATAATAATGTTTTAAAATCGCATAACTAACAATCTCAAATACTCTAGCATCTATATTTGGTTTTAATAAACTTCTCATGAATTCAATTGCTGCTTCAGATGAATGATTTTGAATTTCTATCATCTTTTGACAATAAATCATAAATTCATTGAATGAATTCATTCTTGCTTGAATATAAGCATCAATAATATCTTTGATGGATTCAGAAATATTAATTACTTGCTCACCAATTTCAATTTTTAAAAGATTTTCATTAATCCAATATCTATTTGTTGTTGAATCTCTTATTATTGGTAAATAATCTGAGGTGTGAAAATATTTTTTAAATTCTTCATTTAAACGATGATTCAGAGCATGATTTTGAAGTTTATTTCCAAAAGGTAACTCTCTTTGTCGCATTAATAAATTTATATATTGTGCGCCTTCATAATCTTCATAGCCATTTTTAAGATGAAATTCCTTTTGTAAATAATCTTCAATCAAAACATATATAGCATAATGATTAGCAAAGCTGGATCTTGATTTTGAACCACGATTTGCAGCTTTAGTTTTAATATTAATATACTGTAATAATTGACTATTCCTTAAAATAATATCTCCATATCTAGGAAAGTATTTATTAAGAATATTAATTATTGTTTGCGTAAAATCATGCTGTAGTATTTTCATCAAAGATACTCCCTTGGATAAAATCTAAATCTACTTTTTTTCCATTTTTATTTTTGATATTATGGTTTTTCTGTGGTGGTAAGAGTTTTTCTCCTTGATATTCTTCCATTTCTAAAACCCTTCTCAATCCAACTTTTAGATATTCTTCTTGCAGTTCAATACTGATAGATTTCCTACCTAAACGTTTAGCTACAGCAGCAGTTGTAAAAGTTCCAGCAAAGGGATCAAGGATTAAACTTCCTTTATGACTACTTGCTAAAATGATTCTTTCTAGTAATGACTCTGGTTTTTGTGAAGGATGATTTTCGTATTCTTCCATGCGATATCTCACACGGGGAAAATACCAAGCATTACCAGGTACTTTTTCTGTATTATAGGGGGTAGGAACTGATTTTCTGTAATCAATTAATTTCCGTTGTGCGCCTGTTTTTGCTTCAACTTTAATATCATCTGCATTAAAAATATAATTGTTTTTATCTTTGACACAATGAAGAATAGGTTCATACATTGAACCGAAGTATTTTGTAGCTTGAACCCCAGAACTATCATAATGCCACATTATCCGACTGAGAATAGTTAATTTTTGTCTCAAATAAATATCAAAATAAGGCATTGCTTGGGTACTTGTCATTACATAAATTGTACCATTTGGTTTAAGAATGCGAATAGATTCATCGAGCCATTGATATGACCAATTTATATATTCTGTTTCTGATTCCCATTTATCATGGAAGTTACCAAATTTCTTACCTATATTATAAGGAGGATCAATAAAAATTAAATCTACTGATTCGGCAGGAATATGATTTAATAAAATGTTGACCACATCACCGTGAAAAATGGTATGTTGTTGATTTTTATGTTGTTCAATCATCATTTTAAATAAGTAAGCAAAATTTTGATTGTGCAAATCAAAAACTCAGACAATAAGAGGTTGTTTGAAAACTCATGATTGCTGTATCAAATGTTTTACCCCTCCCTAACCCTCCCCTTTGCAAGGGGAGGGTTAGGGATTTTCTGGTTTCCCCCCAAAGCATTGGGGGGTAAAATGTGATGAAAATTACGGGATACCATTTTTAAAACATCCTCTAATATATTGACTTTACTATCCTTCTTCTTAAAAATACTTAAACAAAAGAAGAATAGCAGAGAACAAGAAATACTGGTTGATATTTAATTCGATTGGGAACGACGGAAAAATGGGAGCAAATCTTGTAAAATCACTTCATGATAATGTTCTTGGGCATAATGTCCCACATTATTAAGTTTGATTATTTCCCCATTGGGTACAGATTTTACAAAAGTTTCCGCCATATCTACAGATAACCAAGGATCAATTATTCCCCATTGAACTAAAATAGGTTGTTGCCATTCTTTAAACCCATTTTCTATTTCTAGCATGGCTTTTTCTAGTTGGAAATTGCGAATTGTTGCTAGGAGACTTCTTCCAGGGGCAGAACTTTTCAAAAAGGGTTTTCTATAAACATCTAAATCTTCATCTTCAATGCGGTAACGACTTCCACCTTCTAGGGTTCTATCAACTAATAAAGGATCTTGGGTAATCATATCACCCGCAAAGGGTAAACCCATTTGTTTGATTTTCCAAGGCAATTTTGCTGCTGTAGAAATGGGGGTATTTAAAATAGCAATATTAGCAACTTTTTCAGGATGACGGAGGGCGTATTGTAAGCCAACTGAACCTAAAAAACCTTGGACAACTAGGGAAAACTTTTCTAATTCTAAAGCTTGAATAAATCCTTCTAAAGCTGTGATAAATGCGTCGGGAGTATAAGCAAAATCCTGTTTTTCTGGTGTACCGGAAAATCCACAACCAATCCAGTCAGGTGCGATCGCTTTATTTCCCTGTGCTGCTAAACTAGGTATAATATTTCTCCAACTATAACTTTGAGCAACTATCCCATGTAAAAATAACACAGGGATTAAATCAGTTCTCCCAATCGGTTCAGCTTCTCGATAAAACCATTCTAGAGAATCTACCGTAATTTTATGTTCTTGAATTGACACGCTATTTTCCTATTGACGACGGCAACAACACCATACAAATGCTAATATCATCATCCTACAAATAGGTGATAGGTGAACAAATCCCACAACTACTTATGTCTTTAGACCGGGGAGTGTCAAAGCAAGGGTTTCTCAAACAGTAGCAACGCCAACACAAAATCCATAATAAAAATCGCCACCCAAGTAGTTACCACAGCAGTTGTAGCTGATTCTCCCACTTCCTTTGCGCCTCCTTGAGTTGTCAGTCCCCAACTACAACCATTAACCGATACTATAGCCCCAAAAATCCACCCCTTCAGTAAAATAATTAAAATATCTGATGGTAATAAAAAATTTCTCACTGATTCTAAAAATGTTTCAGGACTAACCTGATAAAACTGCATAGCCGCAAAAGCACCACCCATAACACCTGTAACTACAGCAAAAATCATCATTACAGGCATCATTAAACAGCAAGCAATGACTCTGGGTAAGACAAGATAATCAACAGGGTCTGTTCTGAGCATATATAAAGCGTCAATTTGCTCTGTCACCCGCATTGCTCCTAATTCCGCTGCAAAAGCTGAACCAACTTGTCCGGCGATAATACTAGCAGTTAAAATTGGTGCTAGTTCTCGACAAAATGCTAAAGCAAATGCACCGCCAACGGTATCTACAGCCCCGAATCGGACCAATTCTCTAGCGGTTTGAATCGTGAAAATCATCCCCGCAAAACCGTTGACTAATAATACCGGAGGGAGGGAAGCTGGTCCTGTTGTCACTGTATGTTCTAATATCTTGCGATAGTAGGTTTTTCCGCGCAGGAAATGCAGTAAAATTTGACCGAACAACAGGAATACTGACAAATAGCGAATTATCCAAGATTGTTCTAAATTTCTTTTTGGTTGCAAGTTTACGGCCACTAATTAAATTTTTTTACTAGGGAATTATGAAAATTTAAGTTGCTACAAATAGAGTATTCCAATCACTAATAGCATTTCTTTGAGCAGTTAATAATTCCTGTATACCTCGTTCAGAAAAATCTAGCATTTGATTTAACTGCTGACGACTAAAACTTCCCGATTCTGCTGTTCCCTGAACTTCAATAATGTCCATTTGATGATTCATAACTACGTTAAAATCCACATCTGCGGCTACATCTTCAACATAGTTAAGATCCAAAAATGGTTCACCCTGCAACAAGCCTACAGAAACTGCTGCTATTTGTCCACATAAAGGCGATCGCACTAAAACCCCCTGCTGCAATAATTGAGAAATAGCATGAGCCAAAGCCACAAAACCCCCAGTAATTGCCATTGTCCTCGTTCCTGCGTCAGCTTGCAGCACATCTGTATCCACAGTCAGCGTTCGTTCTCCCAACACCTCAAAATCCACCGCAGCCCTTAAACTCCGCCCAATTAAACGTTGAATTTCCTGGGTTCTGCCCGACAGTTTCATCAATTCCCGTTCCTGGCGTTTCTGGGTAGCAGAAGGCAACATTCTATATTCAGCAGTTAACCAACCCTTCCCACTACCAGTCAAAAATTTAGGCACTCCTTCAGTCACACTAACCGTACACAGAACCTGAGTATCACCAGATTTCGCTAAAACAGAACCAGGTGCAAACCGAGTGAAATTAGGATAAAAACTATGGGGACGGAGTTCACCAGGGGTTCTGCCGTCAGGACGTTGCCAAGTCATTGAAATTACCTCAAAATTTTTGCCTACAGCCTTTAGATTACCCCAGCATGACTGGGGAATAGGGAAAAAAAGAATTTAAAAGTCAAGAAAACTATTACCAATCACCCTAATAAAGTCAAAATATTTTGCTGTACTTGTTCTGGGGACTGATCGCCATTAATAGTTAATAGGCGATGACGGTGATCGTAGTATTCTAAAATGGGGATAGTGCGATAGCGAAGCGCTCCGTAGGAATCGTAAAATAACTCTACCCGACGCTGGACAATTTCCAGTTGATCATCAGGAAGTAACCGCCCCACAGAACGACTAACCATAACTGCTGAGGAAACTTGTAGGTAAATTGCCCAATCGAGATTTTGTCCTAAATCTTCCAACAAAAAATCCAATTCTTCACATTGAAAAGCAGTGCGTGGATAACCCTCTAAAATCCAACCATTATTTACATCAGGCTGCTTAAGACGGACTTTAATAAATTCAATCATCATTTCATCTGGAACTAATTCTCCCTGTTCCAAATAAGGTTTCGCTTCGATAACTAAATTATTTAACTCACCATAGGTATTATCCTGACTGTTTCCATATATCGCTTCTCGTAAAGTTTCACCAGTAGAAACCAAAGGAACATTAAAAAACTTCCCCAGCCTTGGTGCTTGAGTGCTTTTCCCTGCCCCTGAACCTCCCAAAACTACCAATCTCATCACAACGTAATCCTCATATATAAAATTCACTATTGTTGAAGTATCTTTTGTTATGGCAATCCTAAATCATTTGTAGAAAAAATATCTCCAAATCAGTGCGAAAGTTAAAGCCAAATATCAAGGCTGTTTTACTTGCAAATACTGCTGTATGATAACTATATGTTTTACTATCAGCAAAGATTTACCTTTAAATGTAAGTCATTAAATTTATAGTGAGTTTTTAAACTTTGCCTTATGGTTGCCCAACTAGAAACCCCAGGTCTAAATTCAACCCTCAGCGTACCATATTCCGTAGAAGGACTGATACAAGTTTTTACTAATTCCCAGCGTAGCTTTTTTACCAGCGTGATGGCACAAGCACTGAGAATTGCTGGACAAGGTACACCAGTATTAATAGTCCAATTCCTCAAAGGTGGGATTCGCCAAGGACATGAACGACCCACCCAAATGGGACAACATTTAGATTGGATTCGCTGTGATTTACCCCGTTATATTGATAATTCCGATTTGGACGCAGCGGAAAGTCAGGCTTTGCAACAACTTTGGCAACATACCCAAAAGGTAGTTAATGAAGGTAAGTATTCTTTACTGGTATTAGATGAGTTGAGTTTAGCGATTAATTTCGGTTTAATTCCAGAAACTGAGGTTTTAGAGTTTCTTTCTCACCGTCCTCCTCATGTTGATATTATCCTCACAGGTTCTCAGATGCCAAAGTCTCTTTTAGATGTAGCAGACCAAATTACAGAAATTCGTCGCAGTCATCAACCTTAAGTATTAAGATATCCTAGTAACTTGGTTGAATTATCTGAGAACCTGTGATTAAAAACGACATCTGGATTACCGAAATGGCTCAAAAAGGCATGATTTCGCCTTTTGAATCGAGTTTAATTCGTAAATTGCAACCTGATTCATCTCAGCTTCCGCAACCTGTAATTAGTTACGGACTTTCTTCTTACGGCTATGATATCCGGCTTTCTGGCTCTGAATTTCGCATTTTTCGCCACATTCCCGGTACTGTTATTGATCCTAAGAACTTTAATCCCCAAAATCTAGAGTCTACCCAATTACATACAGATGAAAGTGGTAGCTATTTTATCTTACCTGCTCATTCTTATGGTTTAGGTGTGGCTCTGGAAAAGCTGGAAGTTCCAGCCAATATTACAGTAATTTGCATTGGTAAATCTACTTATGCAAGATGTGGCATAATAGCTAATTTAACACCTGCTGAAGCGGCATGGAGAGGACATCTTACTTTGGAATTTTCTAATTCTTCCAGCGCTGACTGTCGTATTTATGCTAATGAAGGTGTGGTGCAATTGCTATTTTTAGAGGGTGAACCCTGTGCTGTTAGTTATGAAACTCGCAGAGGTAAATATCAAGATCAGTTAGAGATTGTTACAATAGCTAGAGTTTAAATTTAAAACACAAATCATTTTCCTGTTCCCAGTTCAAAATAGATAAGTAGGTGAGCGTTGAAAATTGTCGTTATGGCAAGGCAAGAGGCAAGAGGCAAGAGGCAAGAGTGAAGAGGGTTTGGGCGATTTTACATTTCTTTACACAGTTTGGTTTTACTGTGTTCACCTACTTATATTGGTGATTTTGAGTATCTATCCTGATGATATTTGATTTTATAGGTAAGCGATCGCCTAATAATATTACAGCAATTCTCGTTCTCATGAAATAGAATGGAGGGCGCAGGCCCTGCGCCCCTACGGGTTTGGCGATAAAAAACTGTACCTCATAACATCAAGAAGTGCTGTAAGATGGTGTTTGAAAAGTCATGATTGCTGTATCAAATATTTTACCCCTCCCTAACCCTCCCCGATGCTTTGGGGAGGGAACTAATTTTTCCGGTTTCCCTCCAAAGCATCGGGGGGATTAAGGGGGGTAATTTAACTTGTGTGTACACGATAGCCTTGTAAAGGGGAGGGAACTGGATTTTTATTGTTTACCCCCTTTACAAGGGGAAAGGGAGGTAAGAATGTGATGAAAATTACGGGATACCACTTTTCAAACATCCTCTAAGTTTAGTTAAGCGGATGATAAATCCCTGACTTCCTCATCATAGAAGAAATCAGGGAAGATAATATTATTGATTTTGCTGTAATTCCGCATCAATTAACTTTTGCAATTCCGCCAATGAATGAACACTAATACTTGCTAACAGGAGATTTTCTAGAATCGTCATATCATCAATTTTCTTGAGAGAATCACTCATCAATTCTGGAACAGAATCAAATCTATTAGCGAGAATTTTGATAATATTGTTTCGGCAGGTTTTTCTAGCACCTTTGATTTCACCTTTTGCTTCACCTCGTTCTTCTGCCATTTCTTCAATAGTGCTTAGGAAAGGCATATTTAACTCCTTTTCATGTTGTTCTAGTTTATCGTTGAACTCTGTTTGTAATGGTGGTGGTAAAGTCATCATTTTATCAATAAACTTGACTTTTTAATTGTCTGAATCAGGATGTCCAGGATTTGAGGATTTACAGGATGAGGATTTTTAGATGATAGAAATTTCTTGATAATCACCAAATTCAGTTGTATTGATAATAGAGCAAATTTTATCAAGTTGTGTCCTAATTTTTGGACATGAAGTCGACAGTAAAACCACAATTGCAATTTGGCGATCGCTCAAATTCTGTTGATAACGCAAATTTTGATCTGTTGTTATGAGTATTCGATATCCTTGAGATTCAGCAGCTTTTAATAAATCTCCATTTAATAAATTAGACCATCCTTCTTCATAAGCTGTTGTTACAGAATGGTCTATTAAATATTTTCGTAGTGGCACAGGAGTTCCCTGATCAAAAAGAATTTTCATATCTAATTATATCTAAGCAGCTAATTTTTCAAGCTCATAATTAAGTACAGCTTCAACTTGCGATCTTTGAACAGGTGGAAACCATTCCAAAAATTCATCTACTGTTGCACCATCGCGCAGATTTTCAAATAATGCAGCAACGGGAACTCTTGTTCCGATAAATACCCATGCACCACTGACTTTATCAGGTTGTCTTTCTATTGCATCTAAATTTTCCCATCCCTTCATCGCTTATTCCTCCTTGGTAAATGGAAAAGTTACACTTGGAATAATTATAAACTAGCAATTGTCTGAATCAGGATGTCCAGGATTTGAGGATTTTCAGGATGTAATTGTTAAGTATTCCCTCGGTAAATTAGATTAGATTCTAGTCGGTTTGAACCGACTTTGGCTTTGAGACAGGGAATTTATTCCCTGGATTTCAGGTGATGATTTTCAGGATGTAATTGTCTGAATCAGGATTAACAGGATTTGAGGATTAACAGGATTTGATTTATCACTATATGCTACACTCAGCGAATATGCTTTGAATAAGCAAAATGTTAAAACAGCTTAAATTGTGTTGATTTTGCTAGTTTACAGGTTGATTGTCTAACATTACAAATGATTTCACTTAAAATGGAATTAGGACATTTACAGGATTTACAGCAATGACACGGACACCAATTGCAGTATCTTTGTATGAGCAAGACTATTTACTCTGGATTGAAGATATTGTCCACAAATTACGAAATAGAGATATAGAAGGACTAGATATTGATAATTTGATAGAAGAGATAGAGGACTTGGGGCGCTCAGATAAACGTGAACTTGAAAATCGGTTAGCAGAACTTTTAGAACATATTCTCAAGCGGAATTATGTGCATATCCCTGATTGTTATCGTGGGTGGGTAGAATCAATCATTAAACAAAGGATTGGAATCAGAAAGTTACTCAAAAATTCACCTAGTCTCAAACCTTATTTTAGCCAAGTATTTGATGAAGCTTATGCAGATGCTCTGAAAATTGTCCGCAATGGTTATCCTCATGTTGAATTTCCTGATATGTGGCCGTTTAGTTGTGATATTGAAGCAATGTTAAATGTTGATTTTTGGGAATAATTGTCTGAATCAGGATTTCCAGGATTTAAGTTTGTAGGGTGCGTCAGATATTGAAAATCTATTCATGATCACTAAATAATCGCATCTGACGCACCGACTGATGATTTTTTGTCAGAATCAGGATGTCCAGGATTTGAGGATTTACAGGATAGGGATTTTGTAGGGTGCGTCAGAATTGAAAATCTATTCATGATCACTAAATAATCGCATCTGACGCACCGACTGATGATTTTTTGTCAGAATCAGGATGTCCAGGATTTAATGATTTTCAGGATAAAATTGTCAAAATTGATGCAAAATACCATTGAAGCATCATCTACTATTGAAGCACCATCTAAATGCTACCCTAACCCAGCCCAAAACTTCTATGTCACTAATTAGATTTGTTATTAACTGGTTTATGGGGTTATTTTCCCCACAGCGTCAACCCCCCAATCATTCCCATGGGAATACCCAGATCAATCAGATTAATGAAGCAGATATTAATACCTATTTACAATTTTTATCAAAAGTATTACAAGCAACCGCAGAAAGTCAAGGTAATCCCCAGGTAGTTTACCCCTTGCTGGAAGCGAATACAGATAAACTGAATTTGGCTTTTGCCCAATTATTACAGGTTTGGGCAACAAATACATTAGAGGAAGCAGAACCAGACGTAAAAAAATCTTTCGCTGTAGTTGCGTTTAGTAATTTGATACAGCAATTTCCTTTAGGTAACAAAGCCAATAATATGGAAATTGCTATTACTGGTTATGAAATAGTTTCCACTGTTTTCACCCGTGATACTTCTCCAGAACTATGGGGATCTTTAC
>NZ_VILC01000021.1:52548-61914 GCF_009712065.1 Aphanizomenon sp. UHCC 0183
AGGATAATCTGGAAATTGCCATTGCAGCTTATCAAGCGGCTTTAGAAGTTTATACTATCAGAGCTTTTCCTCAACATTATGTTGAAACTGTATATTATATCAGCATTGCTTATAGGAAATCAGGTCGTTTAATTTCAGCCTATATTTTCTTAGAAACAGTTATAAGTAATTTGGAAATTATCTCACATAGTGATCGAATATACTTGATTTATGCTTCTATCATAGAAGTTTGTCTTGACTTAAATGAGTATACATTAGCAATTGAATATCTTGAATTTAGTAGAAATAGAAATTTACTAGAAAATATTCGTAAAAAAGTTGAATCAGATATAGAAAAAGAAAAATCAGAATTGATAAAGAAAGACAACGACAGTTCAGTAGTAAAACAAGATATAAATTTAGCAAAGTTAAAGAATTTACAGAAACAACGAGAGCATCTAACAAAAACAAGAATTGGTTTAATTCCAATGAATTTTCAGGAAATTCAAAATCTGTTAGATGAGAAAACTGCAATTATTCAATTTTACATTTTTAATGATTGTTTCCGGGCTTTCATTATTACCAAAAACAACGATAAACCAATAATTTGGAAATCTACAGAGGAAGATTTAGATCAACTCATAGATTGGGTTTATGGTGAATATATCACCCTTTACTATTCCGACCGTAAGAAATGGCGAAATGATTTAAATGATCAACTTACCAAACTTGCAGAAATTTTCCATATTAATGAAATAATTGCCCAAGTTCCAAAGGATATTCAAAAAATAATTATCATTCCCCACCGTTATTTACACTTATTACCTTTTCATGCTATTCCTTTATCTACAAATTCAGAATATTTATTTGATAAATATCCTGGTGGTGTCAGTTATGCACCCAGTTGTCAACTTTTGAATATTGCTAAAGAACGTCTTTCTAACCCTATTCTACAAAGAGAGAGAACAAGATTAGAACCTCTCTCTAACTCTCTCCTAGAAGGAGAGAGAACAAGATTAAGTAACCTATTTGCAATTCAAGATCCTAATAACAATTTACCTTTTACTAACACTGAAGTGGAAGCAATTGCAGCTAATTTCCACCCCCAGCAAATCCTCAAAAATAATGAGGCCAGCAAAGCCAATTTACAAGAAACTACCACATTTAATAACTTTACTAATTCCCAATGGTTACATTTTTCTTGTCACGGTAGTTTTGATTTAGAATCACCTTTAAAATCAGCTTTACAACTTGCTGATTCGGAAGTTAATGCTTCACTTTTGACAACATATTCATCTCGTTATGTGAGAATTAATAAAGAAACTGCTATTGATTTATCAAAATGTTTGACATTAGCAGATATCTTAGAATTAAATCTCCCTCAATGTTATCTTGTTTGTCTTTCTGCTTGCGAAACCGGCGTAACCGGCGTAATTGATGTTAGAGATAAAAGTGATGAATTTATTGGTTTATCCAGTGGTTTTATGAAAGCCGGTGCAGTTAATATTGTTAGCAGTTTGTGGACTGTGAGTGATGTTCACACCGCTATTTTAATGATTAAATTATATGAAAATATCGCCAATAAACCCCAGGATATCACATTGGCATTAAACACAGTCCAGGAATGGTTACGCAAAGCCACACAGGTAGAAATCATTGATTGGTTGAAGCAGAAAACTGAAATAAAGGAGGAACAAAAAGAGAACATTATTAATTCATTATCTAAGCAATGTAGACCCGAACATCAACCATTTAACCAACCATATTTTTGGGCTGCTTTTTGTGCTGTTTCTCCTGTAATGTAGGTTGAGTTGACAAAGTGAAACCCAACATTATCAAAAATTTCGTATTATTTCATGTAGAGATTTAGCAGTGATTGTAAGTGTCAAATTAATGAAAATTGATGTATTCTTAAGCCAGAGAATAAATTCTCTGTCTAAAAGCTAAAGTCGGTTAAAACCGACTATATTAATCCTAGAATCAATTTTTATAAATTTTGACTTTCTAGTTTATGCGAGTGCGTTTTCCCTCGTTCCCTGTCTCTGACCGGGAATGAATTGCAGAGGCTCTACCTCCACTATATCATTTTACTTCAGGCCGAGCCTGAAAAACTGCATTCCCAGCCAGAGTCTGGGAACGAGTTAAAATCAGCTAAAATATTAATCAATTCACAAACTAAACCTATGGAAGCTAATCAAATTATCCAAGCATTTACCGAAGTCGTGAGAAACCAAGATTATGTTTTTTCCGACGTTTCTTTAGATGCTATCACAGAATTACAAAAAACTATCGCTGGTATAGAAACTGAACCTCCGGAAGTAGTTGCAGAAGCTATCCGTCAATGGTATCTTGACTATGAAAAAGTTAGAAATGCAGTCTTTTTAGAAGAACGGGAAAGGGAAATTGGTAGAGTCCCTAGAACTAAACCAGAAAATGAAGAAAACACCGTAGAAAATCGCTACCGACTTTTACAAGAGGACGTAGAAAAACTGAAAGAAAAAAAGACACCAGCCCAAAACCCATAATTAAAAATGAATAAATCGGTTGATTATACAAGTTAAACTGGTGGTTAGAAATCCCGTCTACACAGACAAAATCAAATCCTTGATTTTTGGTTAATCTGCGCGGGCGGAATTTGTTTGTGTAGCGGCGATTTTCAGTTACCAGGGCTTAAATTAACTGTTTTTTTAATCTTGTCAAAATTCACATTTCAGTCGTATTTGGTATAGCTAAATTATGAAAATATATGCACCTAATATTCACGTTTTCACTTTTCAACTTTATAAAGGCTCAAATTTTGATGATAATATAGATAGTCAACATTTAAACTTTATCTGGGAACGTGGTAATGATATTCTTAAAGAAGTTCTCAAACAAGATTTACAACTCAGTCAAAAAATTGATGTTAAAAAAGATGAGGGATTTAATAAAGTAGATATTCTGAATGATCAAAATGAAGTAGCTGTATATTTGGAGGGGAATGTTAACCCAAGTCCTCAACAAGATATTTTAATTACAGGTTTCGCTTATCCTTGTCGAATTTCTGATAGTTACGGTTTGTGGTTAAATTTACGTCGTCCAGAACAGGAAAATAACCAACCTACGGAAGATGTAGAAACTGATTTTCTCAAACTTTTAAATCCCAATAATTGCTTAATTTTACCATTAAATCCTTTATTTCTGGGACAAACTATTTTAATTACAGCTTGGATAAATAATGCTAAAATTCAAAATGATCATCAAAAAATAGCTGATGAATGTTTAAAGCAAATTTTCCCTAATCAAAATACAATTCCACCTTTTTATCGTCAAGGTGAATTATTTGGTAGTCCGATATTTGAATATGGTTTACCAAATCAATCTAGTCAATATCAACAAGTTTTAATTTGTTTATTTACAAAACAAGAAACTGGAAATAAATTTGAACAATCTTGTTCAGAATTACTAGATTTGTTTTTTCGTCATAGTAAGATAATCAAAGCTTATAAAGACAGTCGGGCTATATATAAAGACTTAGATAAAAAGTATAGAGATATAGAATCTGAAGTTAATAAAATTCTCGAACTGGAAAACAATCAAGATATAACCAGAAAGGATTTAAAGAAATTACAAAACCAGTTAAGAGCGTTTCCTAGATTAGCACTTGAATACACCAGATTACTTTTAAGTTTAGAAGATTCCCAAAATACAATTGTGATTAATGCAGATAATTATAGCGATAAATTAGCACAAATTAAACATAATTTAAACGGTGAAAATCTAGATTTTCTAGAAATTTTCCTAAATAAGAATTGTGTCACCTTTAAACGGCAAATTCAAGCCGATTTAGGCTATTTTCAACATGGTTCACAATTATTAGATCAAGCCATTAACTCAATTCGTGGTATAGTGGAAATAGAACAAGCTAAAAGCGATCGCTCTTTAGAAACAACAGTACAAGTATTAGGTATAGGTTTGGGTGGTGGTGCTATATTTTCCGGTATTATCACTACGCACATAGATAAGATCAACTCACCTTTATTACCAAAAAATTACTTTTCAGCTTCATTAATTTTAAGCATAATTGCTACCTTGGGATGGACTCTTTTGGTTTGGTTGGTTATATGGATAACAAAACGCAAATAGTTTTTAAAGATATTCTGCATGAAGAAGAATATGAACAAGCAATTGCAAGATTAAATGATTTACTTGATGAAATTGGTACTAATGAACAACATCCTCTTTATCATTTATTGGATACATTAGGAACAATAATTGAGGCTTATGAAATAGAACATTACCCTATTCCTAATTGTCACGGAAAGATGTATTAAACTTTCAAATCTTAGGTTACAATGAATCATAACTTAGATATTTAATGAAGGAATAAATCATGAAAATACAAGGAATTATCAAAGGTAACACCATAGAATTATTAGATCAAATATTAGACAAAATTCTTCTACCTGATGGAGTAGAAATTTCTATAGAAATACCAGATAACTTAATAATTAAACAACCAAAATGGCCAGAATTAGAAGCTGTTATTGGTTTATGGAAAGATGATACAGAAATTGATGAAATTTTTGATATTATTAATCAGGAACGTCATCAAGATTTAGTCATGTAGGTTGGGTTGACGCAAGGAAACCCAACAATTTTTTACACTATTCACCAACTTTTTTAATAGCTTCTTGATAAATTAAATTACTTAAACGAAACTTACCAACAAATTGTAAAGAATCCAGTTGTTCTCTTAAATTAAGAATTAATCCATTTTGTTTAGCCCAAATCAAAATTCCTACCGTACCTAATACTGGTAAATTCATTTGTTTTGCAACTCGTCTAGCACTTTTCTCATCAAGTAAAATAGCTTGACTAGGTTGTTCAATAAACAGGGTTATTGCTTCTGATTCACCTTCATCTAACTCTAATTTTAATAACGATACTAAAGCAATATTACTAACTGGTAAAATAGTTAACCATGAAGCTTTTGCTACTTTTTCTGCGCCAAATCTTCCTATACCTGTCTCCACAACTTCTTTCCACACAGCTTGTGGAATTATAACACCATCGGGAAACCGTTGATTAATTAACTCTAATTGTCCAATACTACTTAAAGCAATTAAAACCGATGAATTACTAACTGCTTTCATGATAATATTTCTAATGTCTCTAAATCTGTTTCTAACTCTTCTAAATCATAACTACGATCAATATTTTCTTGTCCCAATAACTCATGAAATTCCCATTTACTTAATTGCGACAATTCACGGGCTTTACCAAAAGAAAGAATCCCTTTTTGATAAAGTCTAATTGCTAATTCAGTGCGGATGCGATGCAGACGTTCATCAGGAGGTAGACGTAATCCCTCAGTTACTTGATCAGGAATTTCTAAGATTAGTTTACTCATATTGTTTCACATCAGGATCAAGAATAATTATATCATTTTGTTTAGGGAAATGTTCTACTGTCGTTGTCCCATCTTCATGATGAATAGTAACACTATATCCTTCTTGATATCGTTGAGAATATTTACCCCGAATAGGATTTTTTAGTTGACTTAAATCATATTCTTCTTTTAAGTCATCTTCTAATTCATATTGTATTTTATCGTTCATAATATCTCCATTGAGTTACAGCCCATTGATGAAAGCGATCAGATTTCCTGAAATAAGCAACTAAAACACCAGTATCAAGAATTATCCGCTGATTCATTTCTGTCCATATTCTTCCATGTATTTCTTATTAAAAGAAAGATCGTCTACCCCACCTTCAATAACTCCTTCCCATTTTCTCAATAGATCATGAGGAGAAGCTTCAGGCTTTTTGACATTTGAGTTTTCAGAATCTTGATTAACTTGATGATTACCCAATTCAAATGCCAGAAACTCAATAAAACGGAGAACTTGCTGCTGTTGATCTATAGGTAACTGCTGCATGGTAGTTACTACCTTTTCCAGAATTGTCATAACCTTAATTCTTTTGAGATTGTGTATTCACCTTAATTATCACGCAGAAACAGAAACTTCCGATTGATAGCAAATCCCCGCTTCCTTGAATCTTTGTAAAGCTTCACCCAAGCGATCGCAATCTGCAATTAAACTAATTCTCACATAGCCTTCACCACCCACACCAAAGGCATTACCAGGAGTCAAAACCACCCCAGTTTGTTGTAAAACATTCAAAGCAAAATCTGTAGAATTCATCCCCACCGGACATTTTATCCACAAATACATAGTTGCTTCCGTTTTGGGAATATTCCACCCCAATTTACCCAAACCATCAATTAAAAAGTCTCGCCGAGTGCGGTAACGTTGTTGAACTTCATGTAAATAAGAATCCGGGAGACTAAGGGCAGTTTCCGCTGCTGTTTGCAAAGCCGAAAAAATGCCATAATCTAAATTGGTTTTCAGTGTCCGTAAACCTTGGATAACGTGGCGATTTCCCACCACAAAACCAACGCGCCAACCTGCCATATTATAGGTTTTAGAGAGAGTGTGAAACTCTACACCAATCTCCTTAGCGCCAGGAATTTCTAATAAGCTAGTGGGTTGATAACCATCAAAAGCTAATTCGGCATAACATAAATCATGGACTAAGAGAATTTCATACTTCCGCGCAAACGCTACAATTTCCTCAAAGAACTCGCGGGGGGCGGTAGCTGCGGTAGGATTACTGGGATAATTGAAATAGAGAATTTTCGCTTTTCTAGCCACTTCCTCAGGAATAGCTGCTAAATCAATTAACCAATTATTTTCTTCCTTGAGAATTAAATTATGGATAACTCCCCCAGCAATAATCGGTCCACGAAAATGCACAGGGTAAGAGGGTGAAGGTACTAATACAGTATCACCAGGATTAATGTAGGCGATCGCTAAATGCCCCAAACCTTCCTTAGAACCGAGTAAGGGTAAAGCCTCACTATCAGGATCAAGGGTAACACCATAACGGCGATTATACCATTGAGTAATCGCCTTACGGAAACTAGCCGTTCCTTCAAATGGAGGATAACCGTGATTAGCGGGATTTTGCAAAGCTGCCATAGCCGCTTCTATCACAGGTTGGGGAGTAGGTCCATCAGGATTACCCATACCCAAATCAATTAAATCCAACCCTTGTTCTCTAGCCTTAGCCTTTAATTCATCCAAACGAGCAAATACATAAGGCGGCAATTTTTGTATCCGTTCTGCGGGAGACATCCAACTCAAACTCATTCCTTCACCTCGTCACTTATTCCCCTGGTGGAAACACGATTAATATCTATTGGTGCAGTGGTAGAAACCATTGCGGCCATCAATTGTTCCAACGCTACATTAAACGGTAGACGGTGGATATCAGAATTAGGTTCTAAACTAATTTCCGCTGCTGTTTGTAACTCACCCAAAGTGATATTACCTAGTCCCAAATCTGCTAATTTTTGGGGTAGTCCAATCTCTGCATAGAACTTCAACAATTGTTGTCTTGCTGACGCTGCTAATTGATTTCCTTGGATCATTTCTTCTAACCGCAGTTGTACCAGGATACCATAAGCGACCTTTTCCCCATGAATGCTCCCATGTCCAGAAATATGGGTTAAGCCATTATGGACTGCATGGGCGGCAACCGTGCGACATTGCGCCCCACCGAGTCCCCCAATTACTCCAGCTAGGAGTACAGTTGCGTCCACAACTTCTTGCCAAACTTCCCCACCCGGAAACTGTAACGCAGCAGCCGACTTTTGCAATAAAATATCGCGTAAAATTCGCGCTTGTTGAACCGCAGCAATAATTAAAGTTTGTTGCAAATGCCCACTACTCACTGATGCTTCATACCATTTAGCGATCGCATCCCCAATTCCTGCTATTAATGTTCTTTGAGGTGCAGTCTGAACTAAATTATAATCCAAAATTAGCAAATCAGGACAGCGAGACAAAGCCACATCATACAAAAACGCTCCCGTCGCCGAATAGACATTAGAAAGGGCAGTCCAAGCCGCACAGGTAGCCCCAGAAGTGGGAATTGTGACAATTGGTAATGTCAATTGGTGGGCGACTAATTTAGCCGTATCTAGGGCTTTACCACCACCAATCCCGATAATCATATCAGCTTTATGTTCTTTAGCAGCTTTGCGTAAAGCCTTCAAACTAGCTTCACAACAATCAGCACCATAGGAAACTGACAAAGGATGTAATTCTGGAGATTGGAAAAGAGGTTGTAAACTCTCTTGACTCAGATTAAGAGTCTGATTTCCAGCAATAATTAAAGGACGAGTTCCCAAATTAGCAACTTCACCCGCAACGGTTGACAATATCCCAGCACCGCGAATTACTTTCCCAGGGGCAACAGAAAGGCTGAAAAATGAACTAGTGGTTTGAGTGGACAAAGTTTCAGTAGAATGTTGATTAGGCATGATCGTTATTTTGCCAAAACTATTGATATTTCTTAATCAAATTTTAAAATAATCTTTATTGTATGATAGATGACCAAAAAATGTGCAAATAGAAAATCAGGATGTAGGGGCGCAGGGCCTGCGCCCTGTCAGATTTTCCTATTCCCTCTTAACCCACATTCCGCACCCCCCAGTGTCACAATCGGTAATTTCGGATTTTTGAATACCTTTGATGATAATTTTGATACAAAATCGTCGAAATCTTAGGTGGCGAACTGCTTGCAGCAGCGCTTCGCTATCGCCAATCTCAAATCCCCAAACGACCATTTTTCGTTGTGTGACAGTTTAGGGTGCGGAAGGTCGGTCTTAACTATCATGTCACCTGTCACCTATGAAGCTGTAGGTTTTGGTAAGGAAGCAAACTTGTCTAAATAAACTTCTACCGCCATTTCTGGATCTTCACGACTGACCAAAGTGCGATTTACTTGACCCAAGTACAGCGGTACAGATAACCCTATTTCTGGGTGGATAATAGTGCGAGCGCGGACTATCATTTCCTTGCTACCACCAGTACCTAAGCGACCATAGGAATAAAGGTTACTAGCTGCTTGACGTAAAGTGGCTTCTAATTCTGTGGGAGTAATTTCTGGGGCGATCGCAATTACTGTTTGGTTAGAACCGTTGTCATAAACTAGGGTGTACTTGACAGCACCAGGAATAATTGTACGACTCAGGGGAACAAGGGAAAGTGAAAATAACCCCCCTGTCAGTACCAGCATAAAGCCAGTTGCACCCACCAATCGAAAGCGAAAGCCCCATTTGAGTATGAAGGCCAAGATTGTCAGAACTGCAAATACTATTGTCGCAATACCTGACCATTGGGTATATTGGAGAAAATTAGCGGTACTAGGCATAAGGTTTTAATTACGGACAATTACCATCTTACCTATGAGCAACACCAGATTTTTATGCAAAGCAAAACGCCCCCCATTTCTGGAGGGCGATTGTTTAATTAAGCTATTAACAAAGCTTTAATT
>NZ_VILC01000022.1:0-16996 GCF_009712065.1 Aphanizomenon sp. UHCC 0183
AGTAGGGGAAGTAGGGGGAGTTGGGGGAGTTGGGGGAGTTGGGGGAGTTGGGGGAGTTGGGGGAGTTGGGGAAGTAGGGGAAGTAGGGGGAGTTGGGGGAGTAGGGGAAGTAGGGGAAGTAGGGGGGGAGAAAGAATTTTCCCAATGACAACTGACAACTGACAACTGACAACTGACAACTGACAACTGACCAATGGCAACTGACAACTGACAACTGACCACTGACAACTGACAACTGACAACTGACAACTGACTAATGACAACTGACCACTGACCACTGACCACTGACCAATTGCGGTTTTCCCCAAATAATCGTTTCTTGTTTATAAACCACAAGTCCTGGTTTAGTGCCTTTGGGTTTGTAGACGTGCTTGGGTTGGGTGTAAACTACTGGTACTTGGTCACTTTGACGGGCGCGACTGAAATAACCTGCTAGATTGGCCGTAAATTGTAAATCAGCTTCTTCCGCCACTGTACCCGGTTCTAGACGAAGGAGAACATGACTCCCAGGAATTTCTTGGGCGTGAAACCACAAATCATAGTCTCCAGCGACACGGAATGTTAGTTGATCATTTTGGATGTTATTACGACCAATGAGGACTTCAAAGCCACTCGGACTGCGGTAACGATGAAAATTAGTGCCGGGGGTGTCGTTGCTGCTACGGCTGCGATATTCTAGGTCTTCTAGATATTTTTGCCCAATGAGTTCATCACGGATTTCTTCTAAGGCTTGTAAATCTTCTGGATTTTGGTATTTGTCTATTTGCGAAATTGCCGCTTCTACTTGTTCAAGATAGTCAATTTCTGCTTGAACTGCAAATAGTAGCGGTTCAACAGCCGCACGGGCGCGTTTGAGTTTTTGGTGCTGTTTATAAAGCTTTTGGGCATTTTGGACGGCGTTTTTATCGGGCAAAAGAGCGATCGCAATTGGCTGTTCGGTTTCAAAATCTGGTAGAATAATTTCCTGCATTCCCGGTTGCCAATGGTGCAGGTTAGCCATTAATAAGTCAGCTTTTTGACGATATTCTTCAGCTTGATCTGATTGTTGCAGGCGATCGCTAAAAGTTTTCGCTTTGGTGCGTAACTTCCCCAAAATATTCAACAATTTCTGACTTAATTGATGACGCAGTTGCCCAAATAACTGTTCATTCAGTTGATCAGAATAATAACGGTAAAGTAACTCTTGGATATTCTTTGTGGGTGCAACTCCACCCCAACCCATCACCGTATATCCATTTTCTGTCCAAGCAGGTTGGAATTTACCTGAATCTAAAGCCTGTAACCATTCTTGCCAACGTTGAAATAAATTTTGCCAATCTTGGGGAGTAAGTTCGTCAGTATTCGTATCTGGGATGATATCTGCCGCTAACAGCATCGTGTCTAGCAAAGCCGAACTTAAACCACTATAACTTTTGAGTAACTGACGTTTAATACCTCCGGGGACTAAACTTACCCGTTCTTGCCAGCGTTCGATAGATTCGCTTAAATTGGGGACTTTTCCCGTCAGTTTCGGTGGTGTTTCGTAATTTTGTCCAGTTTGAATCGGACGAACACTAGATTGTTGGTGACTAACTTGATGGGCAGCAGTGATAATTTCATTACTAGCATCAGTTAAAATCACATTACTATATTTGCCCATCACTTCCGCATAAAGGTGATACAGGGCTGTTTCTTCAGGACGACGGGCAAATTGTAAATCAATTACCCGTTCCCAAGGGGAAATCGCTTCAATTCCTACTAAGGCCAACCCACCCAATTGGTGTTTTAACTGTTGACTAAAAGTAAAAGTATCTGGGGCGCGTGGTGGTGGTTCACTAATACAAATATGGGCGGCTTGAGGATGCCAGGAAATATCCAGCCAACCCCGTTGATTCAAGGTTCGTAAAGCAATGGCAATGGTAAAGCGATCGCGCTGATATACCTGTTCTATGCGTGCAGGCAACCAATTAGCGCGGATTTCGCTACAAGCGGCGGTTAAAGCGGTAAAGTCCAGGGGTTGCAAAACAATTACCCCTTTTTCCCGACAAAATTACTTTTTTCTTGATTATTTTCTTGGTTCATTAAATAAATATTTTTCAGCTTGCTAAGTCTATGTTCTCTGATTTCAGACAAAAATTTTGAATAATGAATCTTATCCCTGTTCCCTGTTCCCTGTTCCCTGTTCCCTGTTCCCTGTTCCCTGTTCCCTGTTCCCTGTTCCCTTTTTTTGTAAGATTCACTCAAATCTAGCTAATAATTCCTCACGAGACAATTGTAGAAGCAAAGGCGTGAATTCTTCTCTGGACATTGCAATTAGAGAGTTGATAATTGTTGCTAACTGTGAATCAACTGCACCAAAACGTACTTGCAATATACTTTCAATCATAGCGCGTCGTTCTCTTTCTATACCTTCTTGTCGTCCTTCTTGTCGTCCTTCTTGTCGTCCTTCTTGTCGTCCTTCTTGAAGTCCTTGTTTTTTTAGTTCTTCTAATTGTTGTTGATACATTTCCGATAATTTCATAATTAACTCCTGATCATCTTTATCAATATCTTGTTCCTGACGCTGACGAGCCGATAACACAGCAATTAGGTTATGTACTAATTGTATAATATCCGAAAGGAACGGACTATTATTTGCTAGTGCTTCTAATTCTTCTACTGCTTGTCTTTGGACTTTCCCTTTGCCTAAAACCCTCAAAAATAGTGTTTCGGGTGTACTCGGTAGTTGATGAATCGCCACAACTACGGTTTTAAATCCTTTTGGTAAGAAATAAATACCTTTTCCCCAGTTTGTTTCATCCAGAGTCCCATGAAAAATCTCTAGGATTTCTGATGATACTGTAGGTGTAAAAATCCATAATTGAGCTAATTCTGCCTCATTTATTCGCGTATTATTACGTTTTGCTTGCCGTTCTAGGTCTGCATGAATGTCAAACAATTTACCTATACAACTGCGAGTTTCACTTTTGCTGACGGCATTACGGAATGGTTCAAATATGGCATAATTTGTCACCATTTTCCCCAGTATTCCTAGTGTTTCTAGACTTTGTGTTGGTTGGGGCGAAGGAATAAATAATACGTCTATTTGTCTGACTTCTGCGGTAATATCTTTGCTGGTTTCTACTTCTCCATAAGGCGTTAATAATTCCGTTAGATATTGTTTAGCAAATTGATCATGTATAAAGCGAGTCATTTACATTAATTTAAAGACAGAATTATTAATTTAACATTTTTTGGGTGATGGCGATAACTTAGTAAAACGCAGGGGTTTAGCATTGCGCTTTACCCCTACATATCTAGGTTGCTCGTAATCTTGTAAAAGTTCACATCTCAACCGTCAAGAGTATCATCCAAAATCCAAAATCCAAAATCTAAAATCTAAAATTCACTCATCCTTGCCAGGGTGAAGGGATAGGTGTAGTGGAAATCACCTTTTCTGCCATCAACCTCACGGCAGTTTTCCCACAACTTGGGCATTCTACCTCTAAATACTGTGAAGATGATACATCTACCTCAGATAATATCCCCTGTTTGCAGTGCCAACACTCACAAATTACCCTGCATACTGGTTCGTTGCAGTCAAGGATCTTGACGTGCTGAAAATTTTGGGATTCGCTGTCTGGTTTCCTGGGCTTCGGGAATTTTTTGATTTCTTGAACTTCCATCATTTCACCGTCTAACTGCAACTATGTTTAGAGCTTACAGGAATATCCGGTAAGCGTAAAGCTCAGAGGCTAAAGCCTGTGAGATATAAGCGATTCGTAGGATTTTAATCCCCGTCATCAATTCTTACTCAATTTCTATTTTCTCTTGCCATAATTTAGCATTTTATGGATAATACTGCCTATACAGGAAGGGTAATCAACCTGTTTAAAAACCCGATTGCTGCCTAAACCGCAGACACTGTACCTTGACAATTAAATCTATCGGGTTCTATTACGTTGTTCTAGCTTCCTCCTGGTAATAGGTAAAAGATTTACAGGTGCTAGGCGCTCAGAATTTTGAAGCGGATTTGCTTCAACTGAAAAAAGAACTTGCTGCAAGGCAACTAGGGTAGGGCATACCCTAAGTCGCTTGGGGAGAACCCCACCTCTGGTTTAGAGAACGCAAGGAATCTAAATTAAGTGGTTTCCGTGAACCAAGAATCTCACAGGCTTTAGCCGCTGAGAGTGTCAATTGATGCTTTCCTATCTTACAACTATGCACGGATTGTCAGTTGTCATTAGGAATAAATATTCCCCCTGCCCCTTGCCAACTGCCTTCTGCCTGTTACCTATTTACTAGCTAATGCGGGTTCTTTAACAGATTGTTGCAACAGTTGGGTATATAGTTCATCTAACTGACTAGCTACACCATGCCAGCTAAATTTATTGATAACACGCTTTTTAGCAGCTTTTCCTAGTTCTTGTTGCCATACAGGATTGCCAAGAATCCGATCAATAGCGTGGTTAAAAGCTGGGACATTTTGCGGCGGTACTAATAAACCAGTTTCTTCATTGACAACGGTAAATTGTAATCCACCGACATCACTAGCGACTACAGGTGTACCGCAGGCCATGGCCTCGATAGCTACCAATCCAAAGGGTTCATAGTGGCTAGGAACAACACAAATATCCGCAGCGGCGTAATAAGCTGGCAATATCTCCCGACTCAAACAACCGGGAAAAGAGGTACATTCATTCATCCCTAATTCGTTGACAATTCCGGTAAGGCGATCGCGTTCTTTTTCATCACTATTCCCCGGTGTACAGCCACCACCAATAATCAACTGCAATTGTTTGGATTCGTAAAACTTAGATTCCCGCATTGCCCTGATCAAGGTTTCTATGCCTTTGCGGGGGTCAAATCTACCTACATATAGCACCACTTTAGCTTCTGGATCAATTCCTAAAGTAGCTCTGGCAGCTTGTCTTTCCACTGAACCAAACTGCTGAATATCTGTACCACAGGGAATAATATCAATTTTGCCTTTTTGGGAAACAAGCGATCGCATATGTTCCAGTTCTTGGGGACTGGTGGCCACAATTCTTTCCGCTGTTTCCAATACTTGTTTTTCTACTATTAAACGTTGACTTGCTACCAGAGGAATATTTTCTATGGTGTTGTATTTGATCACCCCTAAAGAATGGTAAGTATGAACCTGTTTAGTTCCTTGTCTTTTCTTGAGTTCCATTCCTACCCAGCTAGATAACCAATAATTAGTATGCACTAAATCATAATGAATCCCAGCTTCTTTTTGAAATTCTAGTAACTGAAAGACGAAATCTGGCAAATATTGAAAACCCTGATCTCTTGGCACAAATTCCACCGGACCTGCGGTTAACCGAATAGTCCGACAATTAGGGTTATGTTGCACTATCCTTTCTTGATCAGCACTGACCCTCCGGCTAAACATATCTACCTGCCATCCTAGCTGTGCCAGGGCTTCACCCACTTGGCGGACATAAACATTTTGTCCTCCTGCCTCTTCTCTGCCTATTTCAATCGCTGGATCACCATGAACTGAAATTAAAGCAATGTGTTTTTTAGTGGTAGCTTTCATAGATTTTTTCTGTTTCCGATTTCAACAATATGGGAGTGAATTTTCAACTTGCGCTTATTAAACTGAAATCTGTGTTTTTGCGGGGAATTTTGAATAATTAATATTTATTATATTTTAACTATTGCCCAAATGTTGGTTAATTTTCCCCACTTTCTATATTTATATTTAATACCCTTGATAGATATTGTTGCCTATCTTTTGATATAGACAAACAGATATTATCTATCATGATATATTAGTTAATCCATGATAAAACCTATCTGAAGTAGCAACGCCACATCATAAGTTAGATATTTACAGTTGATTATTTACAAGGTTCAAGCAATCAAAATAATTTTCCTTAAAGTCAATACATCAAAATCAAATCGCCGAAAATATCACCTTAATTACCATTACTTTCAAAACCCTTGATTTAATTAAGCTAATTGTATTAGCTTATACTATTCCTACATTGTGAAAATTTTTGTTAATTTAGATACAGTTTTCCTAAAAAATCACAAATTTTGTGTAATCATACCGTCACACGATTTTAGATTGACGTTAGCGCAGCGAGTATTTTTCCGTTTTTCAGGACGAGGCTTGTACCAAATTTTTTTCATCTATAGCAACGGTCAAGGTGGTTAGGACATAAATTAATCATGAAACTCCGACCACAACAGGTTTTTACTCCTAACTCCTGACTGGGCGCGGGGCCCGCGCCCCTACCTCCTGACTCCTGCTATAAAATCTAAAATTTTTCGGTCAAACTACAAAAATCGCCAAAACAAATAGTGCAGATAACCTGATATGGCTACCTGCACTGCTTGTTGATTAAATTCGGACTTTCGTGACTAAACAGACAATTTAGTTGGTAGTTTGTGCTGACAGCATTTGTTTTAGCTTTTCTAAATCCGCTGCCCAACGGGGATCTGGACGGAAAGCTTCGTTATCAACGCTAGTAGTAGTCTCACGCGCACTACCACCACCGCTACCACGTCGAGATTTTTTATTTCTATCTCTATCTCGACGGTTGCCTTCTTTATTGGCGCTAGGAACAGAGGCACTACTACCTTGGATAATTGGTTTGGGAACCTGTTGTTGTGGTTGTTCTTCACCTTCCTCACCTTTAGTCCGTGGTAAAGCCTTTTCTAGCTTGATAGGTGTATCTTTGAACATTTGACCATTATATTTTTCAATAATTTGATCTGCTTGTTCGTCATTATTCACTGTTAAAAACCCAAAACCCCGGCATTTGCCTGTTTTCCGGTCTTTAATTAGTTTGGTGGTGACAGCATCGCCTTCTTCTGCAAATACAGCTTGCAAATCTTGACGATCTATTTCTTCTTTGGGCAAATTTCCTATATATAGGCGAATGGACATGGAACATACCTCCGAATTGGGATTAAACAGGGCAAGACAAAAACAATAAATTGGCTTTGGTTTTTGAATAGATACTATGGACTAAAACTGCCACAAACCAATTTCTGCAATCTGATAGTGTAGCGTGGCGTGAGTCATGCTATCAACTTATAGAATACAGTTTTTTGTTGGGATCAAGCTTATTTGGCACGAAAGCAATTATGCAATCGTGGGCTAATATAACTTTAATTTTAGGAATTGTTAATTTAATAGCCAACTATCCACCACAGTAAATTCATTCTTCTTAATTCTTGCCCGCAGAACAAAATACCATTCCTTAACATTATCATGGTATTTTCCACGCGGCTAGTTCAGCAGAAATTTTTCCGCCAATAGCCAATAATATTATCTTATCGTAACATAAAACGCATTTTTAACGCAATAGATAAAAGAGGCAGGGGGCAGGGGGAATATTTCTCCCCAATGACAACTGACCACTGACTAAGACCCTGTGAGCATAATATAAGCGCCCCAAGCTTGGGCAACGACTGCGACGACAGTAGACCAAATGGGATGAGGGCTATGAATTTTTTTGCCACTTTGGGTTTCTAGGGTTTGGATATCAATCCAGGGAGTTGTCCCACGTCGTAACCAACCTGTGACAGTGATTTGTCTACCAATCAAGTCTTGAGGATTGAATGACTTTCCTAACCAGGGAATATGATGTAGTTTCATTAAACCTTGGCTAGTTTGGAGGATTAGGTCTTGTGCTAAACAATTACCAATTCCGGGACGGCCTAACAGTTTACCAGTAAAACGGATTTTAGTGCTATCAATTGGTAAAATTGCTGGATCTGCTAATAAGTTGATCAAGTTTTCGTCTTTTTGAACATTTGCAGGGATAATTTCGGGAAATAAAGCATTTATTCGCATGACTGTGCCAATGCTAAAACCAATTAACATACAACCTGTAACAAAAGACCAATTATCATAAATCCATTTTAAGTTTAACAAATGTAAGGTGTATGCTGTTTGCCAAACTAACCAAATCAGACAGGCGAAGAGAAAACCAAGGGGGATTCCCAACCAAGGGGCAATTTGTAAACAGAAGGTTTGGGGCTTAATGAGGATGGGTTGTGATGGGGTTGTTTGATATAATTCGGTGTCTAAATGCCAATGGCGGGCTATTTCACAAAGACGTTCGATGCGATCGCCTATTGCTGGATGACAACTGTTGATTGTTAACCATTGACGGTAGGGATGAAAATTTTCCCATTTTAAAAATGATTCAAAAGGTAGATGACCAGCGGTGCTACCCAAAATTATGCTGTGCTGGTATGCGACGGGCGAAAGCAGATTCAGGCTTTCTAACTGCCAACAGGTCTGTTCTTTTAGTCCGACATCATGAGCTACACCAATGGATATTTTCAATAAGGCGCGAATTAGTCCATTGGGATTACCAGTAATTTCTGCGGACAGGCGATCGCTATGGTAAAGTCGCAACCGAGAATTAAGTAAGGCTGTGCCTGTAAACAGACACCAAATTCCATAGTTAATGGCGGCTAAAGCTGTACCTAGCCAACACCAAATTTTACTGTGATGTTGATTTTCCCAAACTGACACTTGCTGATATATGCCATAAAATGGCATGGTTACGAGTAACACTAGGGACATCACTGCAAAGTCCCAACGCCCAATTTGCCCCAAGGATAAAGCATAAATAGCAGCTATTTCATCATCTGCCAGTTGTTCTAATAAGCCTTGACTAACAGTTATTCTGGCTGTGCGGGGCAGGTTGCCATAACTGATGATCATGGGGGCAGCAATTGGTAGTATCCTCAGTTGGGGGGTATTCCAGTGCCGCTGTTGACAAGCCCTTTGTAATACCCTTACTGTTTCCCGACTGTAGGAGTTTAATTTTTCTTTGGGCAACTCTTCTTGGCCAGAAAATCTCGTTAGCACCCAGTCGAGTAACCAAGGAGACGATACCATTAAGATTATAAATAACCCTAAAATCAAGTTACTAGAATCTCGATATAAAATCTGGATGGGTTCTAAGTATGGCAGTTGATATAGAATTTGATTAATTGAACTCAATACAAATTTCAGCACTTCTCGGCACGTCCAAAATAGTGCCATGAATGTGAAGAGGGCAAGCAGTCGGGAGGGGATAATATTAGGCTTGCGTAGGGGTTGCCAAACTTTAGCGCGTCTAGCATTTCGCCAATAAATGCTAACGGGTTGAATATTATTATTACCATCAGCCCCAACATAGGCGGTTTGTGGCTGTTGTGAGGAATTGGTTAAACTGGAAATAATTCCAGTCTTCGGTTTGCGGGATTTTTTCTGCTGGTTTTTGCGTTTATGCAGGTGTTCAAGAGCAAGTTTTGACCACTCTTGAACTTGGGGACTACTATTGGCGATCAAATTTTGGCACAGGACGATCGCTTTGGAGATTTCGCCAGTGCGGGCATAGGACATAACTAACCCCACTTGTGCCTGTAAACAAATCTTCTCTTCGGTTTGATTTTTGGCTAGTGGTTCAAGGTTAGCGATCGCTGTATAGTAATTCCCCTGCTTGAGGGCAGCTAAACCAGCCTCTAAACATGATTCAGCATAGGAAGGCATACAAACTTTGGTACTCCAATCTGTTCTCGGTGACAAATAGCACGCTCGTTGATATACCCTGATAATTAGAAATAGGGAATAGGGAACAGGGAACAGGGAATAGGGAATAGGGAACAGGGAACAGGGAATTATTGCCTCTTGCCTCTTGCCTTTTGCCTCTTGCCTCTTGCCTCTTGCCTCTTGCCTCTTGCCTCTTGCCTCTTGTCTCCCCTGACTCGGTGACTCTAACTTTCTACTGATTGTTGATGGGAAAAGACGGGTGCGATCGCACTTAACTTCAATCCTGGATGATCACCCTCTAATTGTTGACAATTCCATTCATTGCGGAATAACAACACAGGTCGTCCCATGCTATCTTTAACAGTGGTGGTATTAAATAAACGTCCTACCTGTTTTAAGGCTTCCCAACCACCAGAAACCCAACGGGCGACACTGTAGGGTAATAAATCAAGAATGGTTTCTACACCATACTCATTTTGTAAGCGGAACTGGACTACCTCAAATTGCAACTGACCAACCGCTGCTAAGATTGGGTCACGCTTGGATTCATCAGTTGAATACATAATTTGTACAGCACCTTCTTCTCGCAATTCAGAAACACCTTTTTGAAACTGCTTAAATTTCGACGGGTTGGGGTTTCTCAAAGTAGCAAAAAGTTCCGGTGAAAAATAAGGAATTCCCTCATATTCTAGTTTTTGTCCTGTATAAATAGTATCGCCAATTGCGAAAACACCCGGATTATTTAAACCAATCACGTCCCCTGGATAAGCGACATCAATAGATTCTCTTTCTTGGGCAAATAGTTTTTGCGGACGAGATAGACGGACAACTTTACCAGTTCGAGCATGATTTACTGTCATATCTTTTTCAAACTTGCCTGTGCAAACCCGGACAAAAGCTACCCTATCCCGGTGTTTGGGGTCCATGTTGGCTTGGAGTTTGAAAATAAATCCGGTAAATTCTGGATAGGTAGGTGGAATATCGCCGACGCTGCTGCTATGTGTACCTGGTTTCAGGGCAAAGTCGAGGAAGTTTTCCAGGAATAATTCCACCCCAAAGTTGGTCATGGCGCTACCAAAAAATACTGGTGTCATTTTGCCGGCGTGTACCAGGTCTAAATCCAGTTCTGGACAAACTCCTTCTAAGAGTTCTAATTCGTCTTTTAATTGGTGGTAAAGTTCTTTTTCTAGTAAGGTTTCTAGTCGGGGATCGCCTATATTAAGAACAGTTTCCCTTGCTTCCTTACTACCATGAGAACTCCGTTCAAATAAATGAACTTGCTGTTGTTGGCGGTCAAATACGCCTTTAAAGCGATCGCCCATGCCAATAGGCCAATTCACTGCATAGGTCTGTAATCCCAGTTCTTTCTCAATTTCATCCAACAAATCTATAGGTTCTCTACCTGGACGGTCAAGTTTATTCACAAAGGTGAAAATGGGAATCCCCCGCATTTTACAGACTTCAAACAATTTCCGAGTTTGCGGTTCTAAACCTTTAGCCGCATCAATCAGCATGACCGCATTATCTGCCGCTGCCAAAGTCCGATAGGTGTCCTCACTAAAATCTTGGTGTCCAGGAGTGTCGAGTAAATTAATTTGACAGTTACGATAGGCAAATTGTAATACCGTAGAAGTTACGGAAATTCCCCGTTGTTGTTCCATTGCCATCCAGTCAGAAGTGACTTTGCGCTGGTCTCTGCGGGCTTTTACTGCTCCAGCTTCGTGAATAGCACCCCCGTATAATAATAGTTTTTCTGTCAGTGTAGTTTTACCAGCATCAGGGTGAGAAATAATCGCAAAGTTGCGACGCTGTTCCACCGCTTGACCTAGTTCTGTTTGCAGTTCAATGGACATATCTGTAATTTCTTTGTAACTTCATTAAATGTAATCTTTTTTAGGAGCAGGGAACAGGGAATAGGGAACAGTATAGTATTCGCCCATTATTCCTTAAGAGAACTCCACAAAAAAATGATCCAATTTTGTGGGATGGGCATCCTTGCCCGTCCTTGATGATTAGCGGGCAATTCGTCCCGCACCACAAGAAATTTTGGGATATTTTTTTGATTGGAAGTCTCTAATAAACCTGTGCTGCATGAGTTGTCATTGCGAGTGAAAGGAAGCAATCTCTTGACAACCGATAAACCACCTAACGCAAAAATCTCTCAAACCCTTATTCCTCTGTGTCCTCTGCGCCTCCGTGGTTCGTTAATCAGGATAATTTATTTCTTGGAAGTCTCTAATTCTTTCTGACTCGGTGACTCCTCAATTAATTAAAGTTTTCCCAATAGTTTGTAAGTTCTCAGCAACTTAGGAACGCAAATTTAATAACCTGCAATTCTGATGTAACCTGGAATGGTGCGTTACGCTGTCGCTAACACACCCTACTTTTGCACTTTATTTAATTCACATTCCTAAACACGGGTGAGATTTAAACTTTTACCAAATGACAAAGAACCCAGATGTGTAGGGGTAAAGCAAAAGCTCATTGGTGTCAACTTAACGTCTCGATTAATTCTGATACTTTTCAAACATCCTCTGAGAGTGTCAATCCATTAAGAGTAATTGCGAAGGTTCTAATTGCACATACCAGGGAAAAGGTTGATTTTGAATATTTTCCCATTTTTCTTTATATATTTCTCCTTGTAAGTGATAATCATGGGGATGATTACCAAAAGAATGTAGTTTGAGAAATACTGTCATGCGGTGAGGTGTTTCACTGGTACGCACTAAATAACAGGGAAAGGTGTTTACTTTTTGAGGATCTTTAGTGAAAATTAAATGATGAGCGCGAATACCAACATGAGATAATGCTGAAGGCATTTTTTCTCTGACTTGGAGAGTACAATCCCAATCAATTGCTTCTATTTGTTGAGGAGATAAAATACTAGCACGGGAAAAGTTTTTACAACCTGTAAGTTGGGCGACATTTATACTTGCAGGATGTTGAAAAATCTCATATTTAGAACCATGATGTGCTTCTTTTCCCTGTTCTAATACTAACAGATTGGGACATAGCCGATAGGCTTCTTCCATATTATGAGTAACAAACAAAGTTACTCCAGAATAATCATCGAGGATTTCTGTAACTTGTTGTTCTAATTGACTGCGAAGATGGGTATCTAAAGCGGAAAATGGTTCATCTAAAAGTAGTGCTTCTGGTTTGCTTGCTAAAGCCCTAGCTAATGCTACCCGTTGCTGTTGTCCCCCAGAAAGTTGGTGCGGATAGCGATCGCCAAATCCTTGTAATTGCATGGTTATTAACTGTTTTTCTACTTCTTCCTTAACGTTTACAGATTTGGGTATGCCAAAAGCGATATTTTCCGCCACAGTAATATGTGGAAATAGGGCATAGTTTTGGAATAAAAAACCAATTCGGCGTTGATGAATGGGCAGATCAATTTTCTTTTCTGAGTCAAATAATACCCGATTATTTAAAACTATTTGTCCTTTATTTGGTGTTTCTATGCCAGCAATACAACGCAAAATCATACTTTTTCCTGCCCCAGAACCTCCCAATAATCCCAATGGTTGATTATCAGTATTTAAGGTAACTTGAAGATGAAAATTAGCCAGTCTTTTGTCAATATCTAAAAATAAGCCATTTGGGGAAGAATCTTCTAATAATAAAGAAGATTTATTTGCTAATTCTATTTGATTTTGAGATGGTTTTGTCAATCTTGATTTATATGCAAGTTCTTGCCAAAAATTAGCTAGAATAATCCCTGAAAGGGAAATGATCATCATGGTAATTGACCAAAACCAAGCTTCATTCATTGCCCCAGCTTCCACTGCGAAATATATCGCCATTGGTATAGTTTGCGTTTGTCCAGGGATATTTCCTGCTAACATCAAAGTTGCCCCAAATTCACCTAAAGCCCGCGCAAATGCTAAGGTGGTAGCAGCAATAATCCCCGGAAATGCTAGGGGTAAACTAATCCGCCAAAAAATTGTCAATTCTTTCGCACCTAATGTTCTGGCTACGCGCAGTAAATTGGTATCAATTTGACTAAAAGCTGCTAATGCAGTTTTATACATCAATGGGAATGAAACTACTATAGCAGC
The DNA here is from genome assembly GCF_009712065.1 of Aphanizomenon sp. UHCC 0183. Taxonomy (NCBI): domain Bacteria; kingdom Bacillati; phylum Cyanobacteriota; class Cyanophyceae; order Nostocales; family Aphanizomenonaceae; genus Aphanizomenon; species Aphanizomenon sp. UHCC 0183. Next base: position 13,549 of record NZ_VILC01000022.1, read on the forward strand.
GATCGCCCCACCATACCAAGTAAATACAACTGTCGTATTGAAGGGTTCTAGTAGTTTACCCACTGGACCATTTTTCCCAAAGAATATCAGCAGTAAAAACCCAACCACAGTGGGGGGTAAAATCAACGGTGCGACAAATATCCCCTCAATTAAAGACTTACCTTTACCACGATATCCCAACATCCAATAAGCAGCAAATATACCCAAAAAGAAAGTGATAAATGTTGCTAATAAAGCCGTTTTTAACGATATCCAAAGCGGTGATAAATCCTGTGGCATAGTTTTCCCAGTTTGACTACATAGTTAAATTGATTTAGGTCAACTTGGTTGGTATTATACCTTGAAATGGCAATATTTCAGGACAATCCTACCAAAAATTTTGGTAGAAATCTTAAGTATTGTAAATTTATTTGATACTGCGACTATTTTTCATGTAGGATTAAAGTCTTTGTAAGGAAATTGAAAATGCAAGTTAGTGCGCGTAATGCTCTGAAAGGTACTGTCAAACAAGTTATCGCTGGTTCTGTAAATACGGAAGTAATAGTAGAACTTGCACCTGGTATAGAAGTGACATCAATCATTACCAAATCATCAGCATAAAATCTCAACCTTGTCGAAGGTAAAGAGGTATATGCAATTGTTAAATCAACTGATGTAATCATTGCCATTGACTAAAGTAGTCAGACAATACAATAATTTAGAGACGTTATATATAACATCTCTAAACCGATTTTAGCAATTAAATATATAGCGGTTTCTGGACTATTAAAGTACAAACTTATCTGCGTTTATCCGCGTCCATCATCTTCTATCTGCGGTTAATTCTTTCCTGCTGTACCTAATTCTGGGTAAGATCCCCGACTTCTGATAATAAATCAGAATTGATAAAGAAGTCGGGGATCTAAAATTTCACCGATGGCTAAGGCAGAATAAACCCATATTTTCTGAATACAGCTTTAGCTTGATTGCTAGATAAAAATTGAGAAAATTCTTTAGCAGTATCAACATTTTTGCTACCTTTAATAACTGCTAAGGGATAAATAATGGGAGAGTGGTATTTTTCATCGGCTGTAACTACAACTTTGACTTTATCAGAGATTTTGGCATCAGTTATATAAACTAACCCTGCATCAACATTACCAGTTTCTACAGATGCTAAAACCTGACGCACGTTATTTGCAAAAACCAATTTTGATTTAATTTCTGACCAAATTTTTAACTTTTCTAATACTTGTTGTCCATATTGTCCTGCGGGTACAGTTCTGGGTTCACCAATAGCAATTTTTTTGACTTTGGCATCTTTAAGATTGTAGAAACTAGTGATACCAACGGCATTTTTAGGGACTACCAAAACTAATTTGTTTTTAGCAATGATATTCCGAGTTCCTGTAACTAAAAGTCCTTTTTTTTCTAAAGCATCTACTTGTTTTTTTGCCGCAGATATAAAAATATCCGCAGGCGCACCTTGTTCTATTTGCTGCTGTAATGCACCGGAACTACCAAAGTTATAATTTATTTTGACGTTTGTTTTACTTTGTTGGTAAAGGGGTTTAATTTCTTCTAGTACCTCTTTTAAACTAGCAGCGGCGGATATAATTAAGTTTGTACTAGATTGTGCAAAAATCGGCGATGAAATTAGGCTGGGTAAGCCAATTGTCAGCAGCAAAGTGGCTAACACTGTACTAATAAAGATTAATAATTTTCTGCTTTTCATTGGTAAACAGGATGGGGGAAATTTTTAGTGCTGGTGTTAACTTGGTATACTTTCACCAAGATTACTATATTAATTACCAATTATCTTGGTAAAACTACATTGAGAAAATAAACTTATCTAAGATGATTTATCTTAAAAATTGCACATAAACTGTATTTAAGATTACTTTTTGCCAGATTATATGAATAAGTATCTATAAAATATCTATAATATTTACCAACTTAGTTGGTAGTTATAGCACTTGAGTTTTTTCCTCCTCTCTAGAAAATAGAGAGGAAATCATTCAAGTATGAAATATGACTGTAATTAGGGGGAGAAAGGCGAGGAGAAAAATCCGCCAGGATGGCAATTGTGCTGCTGGTATTGGTTCAGGTGGTGTTAATAAGGCTTCTATTCTTTGTTCCAAGCGATCGCCTGTCCCCAAAGCCGCACAACAAATATCTGAGGTAATGGAGTTGTTGCTAACGACCAATAACAAAGATTCTGCTAGTATTAGAGGATCTACTTGGGATGCGGCGTAACTATCAGCCCGTAATTCTCGCAAAACTAATAATTCTTGCCATAAAGGCTCTGTATTCGGCAACCAGGCGGTACAAGAACGCATCCAGCCCAGCCAAAAGAACCAAAACGTATCCCTATACTGATAATGCCCTTGCTCGTGGGCTAAAACACTTTCTAGATGGGCTGGAGAGAGAATTTGTAGTAGTCCTTGACTAACCACTAATTCAGGTTGCCAAAAACCCATTTGTCCAGCAAATAAAGCTTGAGTTTCTAGGAGTCGGGCAGATTTACCATTTAGGGTAATTTGGGGACATTCACGGGCAGATTGAATGGCTTTCCAGCCCTGAAAAGCTAGTTTGATACCAAAGATATTAAAAAATCCCAGAAAAATTAAGGCGAGGAGATAGCTAAAAGAGTCGGTATACATTCCCCCCATTTTTCCCTGGGTCCCCATGCAGACTACAGAGGTGACTGTCATGAAGATGAGTAAGGGGGGAAAAAGGAATAAAAATAGGGTTTTCTGCCAGCGTAAATGCCAATTTCCCTGGGGAATTTCGCCAAAGAATCGCAACCACCAAGCAATGGTAACAGCGGTGACAATCATGAGTAAGTGCATAATGTTACTTTTCTCCTCTAGCTTCCCGTGCTGCTTGGATGCGTTTAGCGATCGCTTCGATTTGGTCACTAGCAGCTTGATCTAAACTATCAGCAAATGCCGCAATCACATCAGGATTTCCCACTGCTAAAAATCGCTGTAGTTGATCATGTGCCTTAATTACCTCTGCTTGTTGCTTAGTCAGTAAAGGCTGCCAATAAAAGGCTTTTCCTTGTTTATTGCAAGCTAACCAGCCTTTTTCTGTCAACCGACGTAGAACTGTAGTTACAGAAGTATAAGCCAATTCGCGGTTAGGATCAGCTAAAATGCGATCGTGTACATCTTTGACAGTAACAGAATTCAGTTCCCAGACGATATTGAGAATTTCTGCTTCCAATGGACCAAGAGACATTTGTTTGGGACGATAATCGGGTAAAGGAGCCATATTGATAATTGAAGATGTCATCTGGATTTTATCTCTTCCAGGTTTATTTATCGGTCACTTTTTCAGATTTAATATTATTCTTGCCTCCCTCTAATTCTTCCTCCTGACTCCTGATTGGGCGCAGGCCCTGCGCCCCTACCTCCCCTACCCCCCTACCCCCCTACCCCCCTACCCCCCTACCTCCCCTACCCCT